>CAMYMP010000170.1 GCA_947259435.1 uncultured Woeseiaceae bacterium | reverse complement strand
TTTCGCGATTCGGTCGTCGGCCTGTATACGAACGACAAGTCGGTTACGAGTATCGCGATCAGCCTGCTGCTGATGGCCGCGGTATTTCAGGTGGCTGACGGTATACAAATTGGTGCAGCCGGAGCACTCCGTGGTTACAAAGACACGCGATTGCCGATGGTGATCAACACCTTTGCATACTGGGTGCTGGCCTTCCCGCTCGCCTACCTGGCGGCCGTAACCTATCGGTCGCCACCGAGTTATGTCTGGGGCGGCTTCGTTATCGGTCTTGCAGTCTCGGCAATATTGCTCACGTGGCGATATGTGCTCGTGTCGCGAGCGGAACTCGAAGCTACGTGACGCGGACTCCTATGCGTTGGGCTTGATGTTCGCGTTGAGCTGAAACAGGTTGGTCGGGTCGTATTTGTTCTTGAGCTCAACAAGCCGAGGGTAGTTTGCGCCGTAATTGCCCCAGGTCTTCTTCTCGTCATCCTCATTGAGGTTCGTATAGAAGCCGGCCATGTGTGGCTCCATCGCTTTGTAGTATTCGCGAACCGCGGCGATGCCGGCCTCATTCCGCGCAGGGTCTTCATCAAAATACATAATGCCGAAATTGAAGGCGACGTCGCGATGCGCGTAAGCGGTGGCGTCGGCCGAAACTCTTGAGGTGGCCCCACCGAGATGCTGGAACCACGATCCCACCGTGCCGCGGTTGGCGAAATCAACGATGACATCGATAGCCGCCGGAGTGAGCTCTTTCAGGAAGCTCGACTTGAGGTAGTACTGTTTGCCGGCGCCGAGCAAGCCATCGGCCGCGGTTTGTATGTCGTGATACGGGAACGGTGCGAGCTCGCCACTGACAAGACCGGGGTAAGCAAGCATCGGCGCCAGCGCTCTTTCGCCGGCCGCATGGTCACCGCACCAGACGACCTCAACCAATGCGATCGTTCTGCCGTCCTCGCCCGGCACGAAGTTTGGTTCGATATTGGCTTCGTCGGGCAGTGTGTCGTGCAGCCCGGCGTAGAAATCAAGAAAGTCCTTGTCGAATGTGTAGATCAGGGTGCCGCCGTAAACGATAGGATCAAATGGGTGCAGGCGATACATGAATTCCGTGGCGATACCGAAGTTTCCACCACCTCCCCGCAAGCCCCAGAACAGGTCGGCGTTCTCGTCCTCACTTGCGCGCACGACATCGCCGCTGGCTGTGACGACCGTTGCGGCGAGCAGATTGTCTATTGCAAGGCCCATCTTGCGGTCGGTACGCCCGAACCCGCCGCCCAGCGTGAATCCGCCTACGCCCGTGTGAGAGACAATTCCGGTGGTGGTCATCATGTTGTGCGCCGATGCAGCACGGTCGATGTGGCCAAGCAAGGAGCCGCCGTCGGCCCGCAATTTCATTGCGTCTACATCAACGTCGACCGAGTGCATTTGCGACAAGTCGATCATCATGCCGCCATCTGAAGTTGATTTGCCTGGCAGGCTATGGCCACCGCATTTCACGGAGACAAGCAGATCGCGCTCACGGGCAAAATTGATAGCATTGACGATGTCATCAGTCGATGTGCACTGTACGACCAATGCAGGTTGCTTGTGGTCGAACATGCCGTTCCAGACTTTCCTGGCGGCGTCGTAACCTGCATCACCCTGAAGAACCAACTGTCCCTGCAGGCTGCCGGCAAGCTCGGCTACTGCTGCAGACTGCCACGGCCACGGTGGACTTGCAGAACGTACGTCTGAGCATGGGAGTCCCCTTTGTGAGTTCTTTTTCGTTTTCTTTAGTTTAGCCGCTCTGACCGAAGTCTGGGCTATCGCCTGCGAGATATTCGTCCTCTTCTGGCGTGTTCTTGCGATTCAACAGTATATTGCGATGCGGGAAACGACCGAAGCGCTCGATGATGTCGTGATGCAGCTCGGCAAACTGCGCAATGGTTTGAAACGTTTCGCGATACGTTGGCGAGACGGCACCGGCCAGGCGATTGAAAATGTCGACGGATTTCGCCTGGACCTTTCGGGACTCCGAATGCTGCAACGGCATGTAGAAGAAGACTCGCTGGATGGGCGTGAGGTCTTTGTCTTTCTTTTCCATGGCGCCCTGAACGCAAAGCTTTAGCGCTGCGTTGTCCATTGCAAAAGCTTCTGCGGTATTGCGATAGATGTTGCGGCGAAACTGATCGAGCAGGAGTATCAGCGCGAGACGACCCACCGGCCGATGAGACCAATAGTCCAGGTCACCCGCCGATGCTCCGGCAACGACGTCGGCAAATTCCTTTTTGACCTCGAGGTCGAATGCCTCATCCTCGCCAAACCAGATGTCCATCCGCTGGTCAATGTGTGGCGCTGTGAGCTGCTCTTCCATGAACCAAAACGACAAAATGGCATTGATGCGGCGCTGGTCTTCATCGGTAATGGTCGCATCCATGCTTTCGCTGAGTAGTTTTACCGGCATTTCAATAGTTCCAGGGTACTGGTGGCACCAATGCCCGGACATTGTGACGCGACGAGGCGCATTTGGTGCGAACCAGGTCACGGTTTGGGCGCTATGGGCCATCTATGGATACAAATCTGCGTAGACTTTAGCAGATGATCAGCGCTCCAAGAGAAAATCGCCCGGGATTGCTGGTCGCCGTACTGGTATGCGTGACGTTGTCTGCCTGCGGCGGGCCGGCGGAGGGGCCTGAGGCGGCCATACGCTCCTGGGTCCGCGAGGGTCACGAAGCCGCGGAGGCAAAGGATCGCCGCGCGCTGGTCGATCTGATCTCACCCGCGTACACGGATGCGCGGGGAAACAGTCGTGACGACATTGAAAACATGTTCCGGTTGTACTTCTTGCGCCAGCACGAAGTGGCGCTCGTTAGCCGCATTGAAGAACTCCAGGTATACGGCGACACAGCCGCAATGCTTGTGTTGTCCGTCGGCATGGCCGGACGCAATGACAACGTTTTCGGCTTCAGCGCTGATGCGTACCGATTCGAGATGGAATTCGAGCTTCAGGACGACGCGTGGTTGCTGACGTCGGCCCGCTGGGGCGAGTTTGGAGGCGATCTGCATTAGTCCGGTGGGGAGAGATTACGCATGAAGCGAAAAAATCTGTTGTTCTACTCGAGCCTTCTGCTGGCAAGCTGCGTGTTGTCCGCCTGTGCGGGCACGGGTCCCTTGATCAGCTCACCCGGCGTGAGCCTCAGAAACGTACAGATGACCGAGATCGCTTTTTCCGGCCAGACTTTCCTGCTCGGGTTCGACGTAAGGAATCCCAACCCTTTTCCTTTACCAGTTCAGGCAGTGTCGTACGCGGTCGACCTTGACGGATACCGCTTCGCCACGGGCCGGACCGGCGGCGGCTTTACGGTGCCAGCGCGGGGTGACGGTGAGTTCGCAATCAGTGTGGAACTCAATTTGCTAAAGACCGCTCCGCAGCTCTTGCACGTGGTGCGCGAAGGCGTGAAGCGTGACATACCCTATGAGCTGAAGGGGCAGCTCGGCGTCGACATTCCATTTGTCGAGGCCATCCCTTTCGAAACGGCAGGTAGAATTCGACTGCATTCGAGCAGCGAGTAGTCTTCGCAAATAACCAGCAAATCCAGATCGTTACGCGCGCAACCAAAATCTCTGCGGCGCGATTCTTCGGGAATACTGGCTAACAGGCACCGATTGCGAGTATTTGGACCGGTTATGCTGCAGTGCAGTAGCGAGTCGGGCAAATCGTGGCATATACTGGTCCGTTCGGGCAGCTCTGGCGTTTATCCTGCATGCGGCCCTAAACGGCCCTTGGGCCGTAAGAGGCGCTTTTGGCGCCATCTCAATGTAATGATGCATCGGGGCGCGCCAACGCGCGATCCTCAGGGCACCTATGACCGAGCGACAGGCAACAGGACTGTATGACCCGGCATTCGAGCGTGACAGCTGCGGCTTCGGCCTGATTGCGAACCTCGATGATTTGCCGAGCCATTGGGTCGTCGAAACGGCGATCTCCGCGCTCGCGCGCCTGACGCACCGTGGTGCAGTGGCGGCGGATGGAAAAACCGGCGATGGCTGTGGGTTACTGATCAAGTTCCCGCAGGCATTCCTGCGCGCTGTGGGAGAGGAACTCGGGTTCGAGCTCGGTGAGCGCTTTGCCACGGGCACCGTGTTCCTTAATCAGGATCAGGACAGAGCCGCAATGGCCCGCGAACTCATTGATACGGCAATCCAGGAGATCGGACTCGAGGTCGCCGGTTGGCGCGAGGTGCCGACAGATCCATCAGCTTGCGGCGAAGAGGCGCTCAAGACACTGCCGCGGATCGAACAGGTGTACGTCAACGCACCAAACGGAATGCCGCGAGGCCGATTCAACCGCCGTCTGTTTCTGGCCCGAAGGCGGGCCGAAAAACGCATTGGTGAAGGCCACGCCTACGTGGCGAGCCTGTCATCGGCCACGATCAGCTACAAAGGCATGATCATGCCGAACGCCTTGCCGGACTTCTATCCCGACCTGAAGGACCCGCGACTCGAGTCGTCGGTGTGCGTGTTCCATCAGCGTTTCTCAACCAACACCTTGCCCCAGTGGCGGCTCGCGCAGCCGTTTCGTTTTCTCGCCCACAACGGCGAGATCAACACTATCCAGGGCAACCGCAACTGGGCGCTCGCGCGGGCGAAGAACTTTGTCTCCGACAAGCTCGACGATATTTCCGATCTCGACCCGATCATCTCACTGATAGGCTCGGACTCATCGAGCCTCGACAACATGCTCGAGGTCTTGCGTGCTGGCGGCATGGACGTTTTGCAGGGAATGCGCATACTGATACCTCCTGCCTGGCAGGCGGCTGACGACTTCGATCCGGACGTCAGAGCGTTCTACGAGTTTTTCGACTGCCAAATGGAGCCCTGGGATGGTCCGGCCGGCATTGTGCTGACGGACGGACGTTATGCAGCCTGTTGTCTGGACCGGAACGGACTCCGGCCCGCACGCTTTGTTGTGACCAAGGACCGGCACATCACCGTGGCTTCGGAAATCGGCGTCTACGATTACGAAGAAAAAGACGTCGTCAGCAAAGGTCGTCTCGGCCCGGGAGAGATGCTCGCTGTAGATCTGGTCAATGGCAGGTTGCTCGAGAACGACGACATTCATGACATCCTGAAGACGCGAGCGCCGTACAAGAAGTGGCTCAAGAAAGGCGTTCGCTATCTGGATTCGGAGTTGATTGACACGCACATCGCTGCCGAGCCGTTCGATCCGGAGACGCTCGCCAGCTATCAGAAGATGTTCAATCTCACGCGCGAGGAACTGGGCGAGATTGTTGCCGTGCTGGCCAAGGCGGAACAAGAGGCTGTCGGTTCCATGGGCGATGACACGCCGATGGCAGTGTTATCACAAAAAGTCCGCTCGCCATTCGACTACTTCAGGCAACAGTTTGCGCAGGTAACGAACCCGCCGATCGATTCATTGCGCGAACGTATCGTCATGTCGCTGCAAACGAACATCGGCGGTGAGTCGAACCTGTTCGATATAGGACCCGAACACGCCGAGCAGGTCATCATGAATTCACCCGTGCTGTCGCAGCGGAAATTGCGGCAGCTACTGAGCGACGATCTATATGCCGACAGGCACGAATTCATTGACCTCAATGTAGACGAGTCGGCGTCTCTCCCCGAGGCGCTCGACAAAATATGTAGTCAGGCGGAAGAGGCCGTGCGTAGCGGCAAGCTGATAATGATGCTCAGCGATCGGTACCTCGAGAAGGGCAAGCTTCCGGTTCATGCCTTGCTTGCCACGGGCGCTGTGCATCACCATCTGGTGCGGCGCGGTTTGCGCTGCGATGCGAACATCATCGTCGAGACCGGCGTCGCGCGTGACCCGCACCACATCGCGTGCCTGATTGGCTACGGTGCAACCGCGGTCTACCCGTACCTCGTGTACCAGTCGCTGCATGATATTGCACAGCGCGGCAATATCGACCGCCAGCAACAGCTCGGCCGAAGTTTCCGACGCGGAATTCGCAAGGGCCTTTTCAAGATCATGTCGAAGATGGGCATTTCCTCGATCTCGAGTTATCGC
>CAMYMP010000169.1 GCA_947259435.1 uncultured Woeseiaceae bacterium | reverse complement strand
CGAGCTGGCGAACGAGTACGGCACTCGTGTTCACGCTGACGCAGCCTATGGCGGTTACTTCGGCCTGAGCAGCAAATTGCGCAACGAAACGAGGGCCACATACGATCGCCTGCCTGAGGTCGACTCGATCGTCGTCGATCCGCACAAACATGGATTGCAGCCGTATGGCTGCGGCTGCGTGTTATTTAAAAACCCGGATGACGGCCGATTCTATAAGCACGACTCGCCGTTTACGTATTTCAGTTCGGCCGAGTTGCATCTCGGAGAAATCAGCCTCGAATGCTCACGGCCCGGTGCAGCGGCTGTTGCGCTGTGGGCGACGCAGCAGCTGTTTCCGCTGGAGAAAGGCGGGCAGCTTGCCGAATGGCTCGACCTTGCGTTGCTCGCGGCCCAGGATCTCTGGGAGCGTTTGGCAAACAGCGACTACTACCAGCCGTTGATGCGGCCTGAGCTCGATATCGTCGTCTATGCGGCGCAGGCAGCAGATGCGATAACTGCCAGCGACAAAGCGCGGAGCGTATTTGCGCTCGCGGCGAAGCAAGATCTGCATCTTGCACTGATCGAGCTTCCTGCCGGCCTCGTCTGCAAATACCTGCCGGAGCTGGAGCGAAATGCGGAGACCATCACGTGTCTGCGCTCAGTGCTGATGAAGCCCGAGCATCGTGCCTGGCTCGATCGGATTATGACGATCCTGGAAGACTGCGCAGGGCGCGCGTCAGAATAAAACCGATATAAAAGAACGCGAAACCGCCAATCATGGTCGTCATCAGGTAAGCGAACGAGTTCAGTATCTCGCTTCGCTGCAGCATGGTATGCACTTCCATTACGAGCGCGGACAGTGTCGTAAAACTGCCGCAGAATCCAATGGCGAATAGCAGCCTGTACTGATCCGGAATGACCCCTGCCTCATTGAACCACGTTGAGCTCGCGACGAGCTGCGCGACGACGCCCATCACGAGGCAGCCGAACAAATTCGCGCTGAGCGTGCCCCACGGAAACGCAATGTCCCTTTGCAGCATGACGTTGAGTGCAAACCGGGCCATCGCACCCAGCGCACCGCCGACCGCAACGAAAAAATACGACCAGAGGATGATCCTCACTGTCAGCGCACTCCGAGCCTTTTGCGGGTCGCATCGTACTCGTCGGCCATGCGCAAGATGAGCTCGCGGGCAGGCAGAATCTCATCAATGTTGCCGACGCCCTGTCCGGCACTCCAGATATCGCGCCAGGCTTTCGCTTCGGTCTTATCGTGCTTGTCGAAATCCATTGCCGCTTTATCGCCATCGGGAAGATTGTCCGGATCCAGTCCTGCGTTAGCGATACTGCCTTTCAGATAACTGCCGTGCACACCCGAAAACAGCGATGAATACGCAATATCCGCAGACTTGCTGTCGACAATCATCTCCTTGTACGCAGGCTGCGCATTCGCCTCATCGGTCGCAATAAAACGCGTGCCGATATACGCGAGGTCCGCACCCATTGCCTGTGCGGCAAGGACGTCGGCACCACTGCTCATGCATCCCGAGAGAATCACCGCGCCATCGAACTCGCGGCGTATCTCTTTGACCAGCGCAAACGGGCTCAGCGTGCCGGCATGACCCCCGGCACCCGCGCATACCGCGATGACGCCATCGACGCCCTGCTCGATCGCCTTGCGTGCGTGGCGCAGATTGATGACATCATGAAAGACCAGACCTCCGTAGCCATGCACGGCCTGCACGATTTCTTGCGGCGGGCGCAAGCTGGTGATGATGATCGGGACCTCGTGTTTCACGCAGGTCTCCATGTCAGCGTGCAGCCGCTTATTACTGTGGTGCGCAATTTGGTTGACTGCAAACGGCGCGACCGGCTCTGCAGGATGCGCTTCCGCATGGGCGGTCAACGCGTTTTTGATCTCGTTAATCCACTCGTCCAGAACTTCCTGTGGCCTGGCGTTGAGTGCCGGAAACGCGCCGATGATGCCGGCCTTGCACTGCGCGATAACCAAAGCCGGGTTCGAGACGATAAACATAGGCGCCCCGATCAGGGGCAATCGCAATTTGCCCTCAAGGGCCGCGGGCAATGACATTCATTGTTCCTTTCTGATTAGCTAGTCTCGAGCATAAAGCTCGATTCACAGTCCGCAACGAGAACCTTATCCGAAGCACGCCGGACTTCCCCTTTGAGAACCACAAGGCGGCGACGCTCGCTCTCGATCCATCCTTTGAGTTTGAGTGCTTCGCCAACACGGGCCGGCTGGCGATAGCGAATCTCACAGCGTGCCGTGTGCGCTTTGCGCCCCTGCAGGTACATGATGTTTGCCGTCACGTCGTCGAGGGCCGTGAAGATGATCCCGCCGTGGACCATGTCCTGATATCCGACGTGATGCTGGTTTGGCGTAAACTCTGCCGTGCAGAATTCGCCGTCAAAATGGAAGTGAATTCGCAGGCCTATCGGGTTGTCCTGCCCACAAGCAAAGCACATCGGCGCAGCTTCGATCTCGTCGGACATCCGATTGTCTCTCAGGGAACTTGCTGCTGTATCGACAGCTCGATTCGGCTGTTCTCGGCGGGCTTCACGAGCTGCGATCCGAACCAGTCGCCGGGCTGTGCGCCAGGCTGTCCGGATACAGATACGCGAGCAATCAGCTCGAACTCGGCGAAGCCGGACAAAGAGCGCCCGGGAACCATCGACTCACGGTCACCAAGCTGGACTGCGATCGGCAAATCGGACAAACGCCGCCGCGCCACCGCAATCGGAGGCACGGGCTGGTTCGGATCACGCGCAATGACGAATACCGTAGCCTCGGCGGGCAGCGACGCAGCCGCCGCATCGGCCAGGGAAATTGCGGCGGTGACAACGGCTCCCGGGCTATCGGACGGGCCGCCCGATGCTGACGGCGCGGGTGCTGCGGACGCTGCTGAAGGAACGGGCGCCGCTGCCTCACCGCGCCACTCGGCAATGCGTTGTTGCAGGATCCCCTGGATCTCAGCGGGTGGATTCAATGCCAGCAGGCGTTCCCAGCGATCCGCGGCCGTGTCCTTGTCATTGCGATTAAACGCGCCGATACCCCCATAGAACAGCGCTTGCGGATTGTTCGGGTCGAGCGCGAGCGCGTTCTCGAACATGGACGCGATGCGTCCCTCGATCGTCGTGCCGGTACTTGCCAGCAGCGCCTCACCCAGAGACACGAGCGTCTGCGCGTCCTGCGCTGACTCGAGTTCTACAGCACGCTCGAACGCGCTCACTGCAGCACCATAGTTACCCATCGTCATGTAGGAGCGTCCGAGCATCTTCCAGCCGTTGAGGTCCCCAGGATCTCTTTCGAGCCTGGCTGCCAGGTCGTCGACGACGTCGTCGAGTTCCGGCAAAGCGGTCGCCGCGGACTTCAGGTCGGGTTGGCCCTGGTAGTAATAGAGGCCGGATGACAAAGCCACAATGAATACTACCGCGCCACCAAGCAACGGCGTCAGAGCGCGTTTTTGCCGGTACAGCGGCAAAATCGCGAAACCGACGGCGACGAGACTCATAACAGCAAGCACGATCCAAAGCGTCATTTGCACTACGCCTCTTCGCCGGATTCATCTTCGATCGGCAGTGCCATTCGTTGGCGCACGATGCGCCACAAGAACAGCGCGCCACCAAACAGCAGCACAACCGGTGCAATCCAAAGCACCAGAGTCTTGCCACTCGCCCGCGGGCGATACAGCGCAAATTCGCCATAGCGATTCACGAGAAAATCGTAGATCTGCTGGTCCGTCATGCCTTCCGTCAGCATGCGTCGAATCTCGCGGCGCAAGTCAGACGCCAGAAACGCGTTGGAGTCCTTGATCGTCTGATTCTGGCATTTGAGGCAGCGTACTTCGTCGATGATCTTCTCATAGCGTGCCTGCATTTCCGGATCTTCAAATGCTTCGCTGGGATCGATTGCGTACGATGCGCACGCGAACAAAAGCAGTGTCAATGTGACGCCTAAAATTTTCATTAGTTGTTTCTCGCCGCTTCTATCAGCGGCACGAAATTCTGTTCCCAAAGTGTCTGGTTCAACGGGCCGAGTTGTTTGAATAGCACGGTGCCATCTGCTCCCACGAGGAAAGTCTCGGGCGCCCCGTAGACCCCCCAGTCAATGCCGACTCTGCCATCCTGATCAAAAGCCGAGTCCACGAACGGGTTGCCAAGCTGCTGCAAGAATCGTTGTGCTTCCGAAAGATTGTCGCGCCAGTTAAGGCCGTAAATAGGAATTTCGCCCGACCGCGCCAGCTGCATCAGAAAACCGTGCTCCTGACGACAGCCAACGCACCATGTCGCCCACACATTAACGATCGCCATCTGGTTTTCGAAATCGCTCGAGCCGA
>CAMYMP010000168.1 GCA_947259435.1 uncultured Woeseiaceae bacterium | reverse complement strand
CGAATGGCATGTCGCGAACGGAGCGCCGTTCGAAGTTGTAGGCCAGTGGCACCGTCCCTGGTATTTTCCGCAAGACGGCGAAGACCTGCACGCGGCGGTCAATCGCGAATGTCTTGCGACCCGTCAATCACTTGGCATCATGGACGCATCGACACTCGGCAAGATCGATGTCCGCGGCCCCGATGCAGTCGAGTTTCTCGAAAGAATATACACCCACAACATCGCCAGTATGAAAACAGGGCGCTGTGCCTACGGTGTCCTGCTTGGCGAGGACGGCATGCTCATGGACGATGGCGTCATGGCGCGCCTCGGCGAACAGCGTTTCTACCTGACAACAACGACGGGCGGCGCGGCAGCGGTGCTGGGCTGGCTGGAAAGCTGGCTGCAAACCGAATGGCCTGAACTCGACGTCTACCTGACGTCGCTGACCGATCAGTTCTCGACGATTGCCGTTGTCGGGCCGAAAAGTCGGCGGCTCCTGCAAAAGGTCGGGTGTGACATCGATATCGACAACGGCAGTTTTCCCTTTATGCATGTCAGGGATGCAGAGTTGGCAGGGATGCCGGTGCAGCTATTTCGCGTCAGCTTCAGCGGCGAGCTCGCGTTCGAAGTCAATATCGACAGCAATCATGCACTCGAGATGTGGCGCACGCTGATGGATGCAGGCCGGGAGTTCGATATTACGCCGTACGGTACCGAGACCATGCACGTGCTGCGCGCCGAAAAAGGGTTCGTCATCATCGGCCAGGATACGGACGGCTCGGTGACACCCGCCGACGCCGGCATGACCTGGTTGCTGTCCAAAGACAAGGATTTTCTGGGCAAGCGCTCGCTGTCGCGGCCGGACTGCACGCGCGACAATCGCAAGCAGCTCGTTGGACTGCTGTCGGTGGACGGCGATACCGTTCTTGCCGAGGGCGCACAACTCGTCGCGGATCCAGAGGCGCCAGAACCGGTACCGATGTGTGGACATGTTACTTCGAGCTATTTCGAGCTATTACAGCGCGTGTCTCGGCCACCCTGTTGCGCTGGCACTTGTCGAAAGCGGCCGGTCAAAAAAAGGACAGACAATTCACGCCGTGCGTGGCGACGGTGCGACGACCGAAGTGACGATAGTATCCCCGGTTTTTTACGATCCGAAAGGCGAGCGCCAAAATGACTGAGTTCCGTCGGGTCGACCTCGGCCACATCAACCTGCGCGGCAATGCCGACGACGATCGTTTTGTCGAAGGCGCTGCAGAAGTACTTGGACAGCCTCTGCCATTGCAGCCAAACACGCTGACCCGATCGGAGCATCGTGTCTATTGGCTGGGCCCGGACGAATGGCAGATTGTCACGCCAGCGGACCGGGCTGCCTCCCTGGTAGCGCAATTGGAAGACGAGCATGCCGGTCAGCATGTCGCGATTAACGATCTCAGCGGCGGCCAGGTCGCGCTGCACCTGTCGGGCGGGGATGTGCCGGCGCTGCTGGCCAAAGGCTGCACTCTGGATCTGCATGCGTCGGTGTTCGAGGTTGGTGGCTGTGCACAGTCCGGCCTGGCGAAGGCGAATGTCTTGCTAGGCTATATCGACGCGGCCCCCGTGTATGAAATAATCGTACGCCGAAGCTTCTCGGAGTATTTGCAGCATTGGCTACGTCAGAACACTCATTCCCATGCCGGTTCGGCTTCTTACTGATTAACGATCTCGATGTCGTCGGCCGTCGAGCCATTGCGAATGGCAAACCGACTGTCAGGGCAGATGTTCTATAGTTGGCGCACGATCGGCGAAACCGGTGAGGACGTTGTTGCCAGCGACGGTTTGTCGGTCAATGCCGAGTACAGCATCGACGATCCGGATGTTTTCAGCGATCTTGACATCATTATTGTCTGCGGTGGCCGGCGCATCGACGAAAGTACGACTGAACCGATCTTGCGCTGGCTGAAGCTCGCGGACAATCACGGTATCGTGCTTGGTGCCGTCTGTACCGGCAGCTATATCCTGGCGAAAGCCGGGCTGCTCGACGGCTATCGCTGCAGCGTTCACTGGGAAAATATCGCGTCGCTGACCGATCTATTCCCGAGTGTCAGCGTCAGCCGCAACGTGTATACGATCGATCGCAATCGATATACAAGTTCCGGAGGTACTGCGCCGGTCGACATGATGCTGCACCTTGTACGGATGCAGCTTGGCGGCGAGGTCAGCGCCGGCGTCGCCGAACAGTTTATCTATGAGCGCGTTCGGCAGCCTGACGATCCGCAGCGTGTGCCGCTGCGGCATACGATAGGCAATCAGTCTGAGAAACTGATCGTCGCGGTCGAACTGATGGAGGCAAACATTCGAGAACCAATATCACAGATCGAACTTGCAGAATATGTCGGCCTGTCGCAGCGGCAGCTGCAGAGGATATTTCAGCGTTACCTGATGTCGACACCGTCGAGACATTACCTGCAGATCCGATTGCTGCGTGCGCGCGAACTGCTAAAGCAGACCCGTCTGAGCCTCGTGGAGATCGCATCGACGACAGGATTCGTCTCGAGCTCTCATTTCAGCAAGAGTTATAAGGAACATTACGGTCAATCGCCCAGCGCGGAGCGACGCAGCAGCACGCAACCGGCGTGATCGTTTCTCAGTCGTGCTGGCTGTCCGCCTCGACGTTGTGTTGGAATTCTTCTTCGTAAACACACGATGCGGTGTGAGCTGTTGCCAGGGCATCGCTATACGCCATGTGTCGCTCAGCCGGCGTGCTCGCACGTTGTAGCATTCGATGCAAGACGAAAATAGCTAACGCGCTGTGCACAATCGCCGAGAATCCGAACAATCCCACCGCGCCAATGTAGGACATGAATGACGACGCGATGAAAGGTCCCGCGATCGCCCCCATGCCGTACATCAGCAGCAGGCCGCTCGATACCATGACGTAGTCCTCCGGTTCCGCGTAGTCATTTGCATGCGCAACAGAGATGGCATACAGCGGAAATGCCGCGGCCCCCCAGGCCGCGCCGACGAGATTGACCGCCCAGAAACCCAGTGCATTGCCCGACAGCAAAACCCAGGCGGCAATGCCGACGCCAAACAGTGCCGCGCCAAGTATGACGTTACGACGCCCGAATTTGTCAGAGGCAAAACCCAGTGGCCACTGCGACAATGCGCCGCCGAGAACGGCCGAGCTCATAAACCAGGCGGCAAGCGACGTATTCGTCGACATGCTGGCCGTAAAAACCGGTGCCAATGACCAGAATGCGCCGTTCGCCATTCCGACGGCAAGACAGCCGATACTGCCGGCGGGCGAAATCCGCAAGATGCGACGCATATCGAGTTCGACCGCTGTCGGCTGCTCTGGCGACGGCGACAGTGAAAGCGCGACCGGGATCGCACCAAGTGAAACCAGCACCGACGCGATCAGGAACAGTTCCAGGCCAGCCGGGTCGTAAAGAAGCGTCATCATCTGACCGGCGGCGAGCACCGTCAGCGTAATCATGACGTAGACGGAAAAGACGGTGCCGCGATTCTCGTTTGTCGAGCATTCGTTAAGCCAGCTCTCGATGACAATATAGAGCACGGCGAAGCAGAACCCGGTCAGGGC
Organism: uncultured Woeseiaceae bacterium; assembly: GCA_947259435.1. The sequence goes on along the minus strand of CAMYMP010000168.1, from coordinate 2,501 downwards.
TCGCAGCAGACCCCAGGCGATCGGATTCAGGACCAGGCCGTGCAGCAATGGTGTGGCTGAAGCCAGAGCGGTCATCGCCAGGAATACGCGAACGTGCCCGACGCGTTGCACCAGTTCTCCGCCACGCAGGCAGCCGAGAGTGAAGCCCAGAAAGTAAGCGGCGCCCATGATGCCGATCGCCAGCGTTGGAAAATTCTCCAGCGAGGCGCGTACTGGCAGCAGAGTGCCCTGCAGGCCCTGGCCGGCAAGCAGTATCGACACGCTGATCAGCAGCGCGGCAACGGGTGCCAGAATATGTTTCATCGGGGTTCAGGTTGCTCGGGGAGCTACCATTTATCGTCCAGGTCGCCGATTCGCTGGTACGCCTCTCCGATCAACACGCCAAGTTCGCGTTTTTCGCCGGGCTCGAGGTGAATCCCCGGCCGACCGTGGGCGAAGCGATAATTACATACGACAATTACGTCGCCGACGCCCCAATCGACCGGGATCCCGAAACGGTCATAGATGTCGACAAACAGCTGTTTCTCGTCGCGCGTCATTTCGCTGCCATCACCAAACGTCAGTGCCAGCGGGCGCTCGTCGTGCGGCAGGTGCATGACGTTGGGCCAGGTGTCGAACCACATCCCATCGTCGGCGACGCTGCTGTACAGGACGTTGCGATCGAGAGCCGGGAAATACTCGAACGCAGAGATGTAGTAGCGAGTTTTCAACAGCCGATTTTTGCCCCATTCGACCTCGAGACCACGCCCCTTTGCTACCTCGACCGCTTCGTCAGGGTCGTCGGTCAACATCGACTTCTGCCAGTGGTTATAGACGCCGATCGGCAGCCGGTCCTTGAAGCTCTCACGGTCTGTCAAATGGCGGTGATAACACAGACCCAGTTCCTTCAGCTTCCGGCCGAACTCGGTCTGCAGAATAGCGTCGGTCGCCTGCAAGTTGTCGGACACATAGGTCGCGCCTTTACCCGCAACCGCCTTGTGGCCCAGGAATCCCAACATGCGTGTGCTGTGCGAGATATATGCCATCTCGTGGTGGTAGTGCAGCCAGGCTGTCAGCGGTGCGCCCACTTCATAGACATTCGCTTGAATTCTATCGCGCGGGTTCGCGCCGCCCTGGTAACGCATCTCGTTCTTGACGACCAGCTTGCCGAATTGCCGCATCTTCGTTAAATCGGTAAGACCGGTGTTCTGCAACCAGACAAGGCCGACTTCGTCGAACGTCCGGTTCATGCGCCTGGCCAGCGGTGAATCCGGCGCGAGGTCTGTTTCGTCCATCGCGTAATCGGCACAATCGATGACATACGAGTCCGGCGGCAGGACCTCCGTGCCCGGAGACCAGCGTGGCTCGATAGCGCCTGGCAGCGGTTTTAACAGGTTGGCAGCGGTGCTCATTGGCCCAATATTAGCAGCGAAAAGCTGCCGATACACGGCCAGAATGCGGCAACTATCGTGACACAGGGGGCCGGTATAAGGTGTAAACCATGCGACCGGAGTACACCAATAGTCGTTGCGGGCGATACGGATTGTGCATGTTTGAATATGTCGTGAGTATTCACGTATGGGACTGGTATCGGCAGTCAGGCATTACAAAATCTATGGGCAAGCGGTGCTGTATTCAGTGGCCGCCGCGCTCTTCACTATCTCGCCGACCGCCGCGGCGCCGGATGATCCTGGAGTAATTCAGAAAGTCGCTCCCTTGTTTGCCGATCATTCGCCTTTGCTGGTAACCATTGAGGCACCGCTGACCACATTGATGGAAGAGCGCCCGAAAGAAGAATATCTTAATGGCATATTCAGCTTCTCCGCGGACGACGGGACACAGCACAACCTCGACTTAAAAATTCGCACTCGAGGGAAGTTCCGCTGGAAAAAGAAGCACTGCGATTTTGCACCGATTCGCTTGAACTTCCGCAAGAAACAAGTCGTCGACACGGAATTTTCCGGACAGGATAAACTCAAGCTGGTCACTCATTGCAAGAACAAGAACCCGTATTTCGAGCAACTCGTGCTACGCGAATACCTGGCATATCGCTTTCTCAACGTGATGACGGATACGAGTTTTCGCGTGCGACTCTTGCAGATCAACTACATTGATACTGAGGGTGCGAATCCCATGACAAAGGTCGGCTTTGTGATTGAAGACGACGACGATGTTGCCGAGCGCAATAATCTGTATGCGATCAAGACCGGTGATATATCACACGATGACATCGAGCCCCGAGCGCAAAACTTCGTTAACGTTTTCCAGTATATGATCCGCAATACTGAGTTCTCACTGGTCAGAGCTGAGCCCGGCGAGTTTTGCTGTCACAATATCGACCTGATGTCGGCGACAAAGGGTGTTCCGTTCACACCGGTACCCTACGATTTTGATTTTTCCGGGATGGTCAACGCCCCTTACGCTGCACCACATCCACGATTAGAAATTCAAGATGTGCGGCAGCGACTGTACAGGGGGTTGTGCGCGAACAATGAACTGCTGCCGGATACGTTGAAGCGGTT
>CAMYMP010000167.1:2738-7129 GCA_947259435.1 uncultured Woeseiaceae bacterium | reverse complement strand
CGCTCGAGCGCATCCTGCTTGATCTCGACCTTGATCTCCCGGTCCAGGTAACCGTACTTCGTGACACTGCGCACACCCGGCACCGCCTGCAGCGCTCGCTCTGCACGACGCGCCACGGTGCGCAGCAACGAGTAGGGCACGTCGCCGGTCAGGCCGACCTCAATCACGGGAATGGCGGTCGATGTCGTAATCTCCTCGATGACGGGGTCTTCATCGACCTCAACAGGCAGGTCGGAGACACGTGAGACCGCATCGCGAATGTCAGTCTTTACTTTGTTCTTGTCACGCATTTCGCGATCGATCCAGATGTGTACGATCGAGATGTTCTCCATCGAGAACGATGTGTACTTATCGATGCCATCGACTTCCTTGAGCTCTTCCTCGATCTCGTTGGTGACATTGAGCTCGACATCCTCCGGCGATGCGCCGGGATAGCGCGTCGTCACGATCATCTCCAGGAGGTCCACGCTCGGAAAGTTGTCACGCTGAATGACGGTCAGCGCGCTCAGGCCCAGGAAAATGATCAGAAAAGTCAGAACATAGGCGAGCGTCGGCTGGTTCGCGAAGAAACGGATGGCACCTTTCATGAGCGGCGATACCTAGCGCGTGAATTCCGCTTTGCCGAACATGCCCGGATAGAGCCTTTCTTTTTCAGGAAGCGTGGCCTCGACCACGAACTCGTGGGTCGACAGGTCACCTGACGGGATAATCTTGGTCACGGTAGCTTCGAGCGCGAGATCATCGAGTGCGTCGATCGTCACCTTGATGGTCTGGCCGTTTTCGATTCTGGCAATATCACGCTCTTTGACACTGGTACGGAACTTCAGTGTGCTGTGATCCTCGAGAATCAGCAACGGCTCGCCGGGGGACGTGACGTCGCCTGCTTCGACGTTCTTGCGGACAATGACTCCGCTGAATGGCGCCCGGATTTTGGACTCACCGAGCATGGCCCGGGCACGGGAGACTTCAGCTTTTGCACCCGCCACATTCTGTTCGGCTGCGTTTACCTTGAAGTTGGCGTCGTCGAGATTCTCGGCCGACACGGTACCTTGTTCACGCAGGTTTCTGATTCGCTCCGCGAGCTTTCCCTGATACGCCCAGTTGAGTTCCTCCATCCTCAGCCGAGCCTGGGCCGCAGACAAATTGGCGCGCAGTTCCGCGTCCGCGATATCTATGAGAATGTCGTCGGCATCGACACGATCGCCTTCGTCGGCGTTGATAGCGGTAACCCTGCCGACGATCTTAGCCGCCAACGTCACACTGCGATCGGGCACGACCACGCCCGTGGACGATGGTGCGGGTAAGGTGATCTGACCGAGTGCGACGGTAGAAACGCCAATAAGGGCCAGCAGAAGGGGTCGCGCAAAGGTTTTGTTCATTATTGTGATCGCTCTGGGAGTTTCAGCCTGCTGCGCCTTTTTTACCACTTATAAGTCCGCTTAGTCACCTCGACAGCGTGCGGACTTCGGCAACCCGGCGATGCGGCGGCGAACACCCTCAGCCGGGACGAACAGCTGCTCCATCAAATATTTTTTGAAGGCTGGCTCGAAGGCTTGCTCGGCAACGGTTTCGGCCATGCAGGTTAGCCACTGATCGCGTTCGGGCGTCGCGATTGCCAGATGCTCGTGCGCCCGGGGAATACTGATGCTGCCGTATTTCTCGCGGTAAAGTTTTGGCCCGCCCAGCCAGCCACAGAGGAACCGCGCGAGCTTGTCGCGCGATGTGTCCTTATCATCAGGATGCATTGCGTGAATCGTGGCGAAGCGTCTATCGCTGCCCATGCGATCAAAGAATTCGTCGACCAGTTTGCGAATGCCGGCCTCACGGCCGGCGGCTTGAAATGAGGCATCGGCGACGCCGTAGGTAGTTTTCTTATTACCCGTCATCACTGCATTCTGACACGATTGCGCGCCGCGATTACGGATCCACCACTCGACTTGCCTGTGCATAGCCTGTTAGCTCGACATAGCCGCGCCCCGTAACCTCGGCGCCGCCACGCGTGCCGCCCACATCGACCGCGCCTTCCCAATACCGCACCGTTGTGAACAGCTCCTGGTCGTCAAGAACGGGAACAACGTTGAGCGCCAGCCCAAGCTCCGGGAAACGAATGTCCCAGGCCGATGGATAGGTTCCGCCTTTTGGACTGGTCCAGACCTGCGAGACTGAAACTGAGATTTCGCCCCTGCCAAGATGGCGCGATGTGCCGTCGGCGGAGACCCAGGTGCCGCCGCTGTAATCATCCTGCGAACCGTCAGTCTTGCGCAGGTTGTAAAACATGAGTTCGGCGCCGTCGGACAACTGCAGCGCGAACCAGTCCCAGCCAACCTGATCGGTCGCGAGCGCACTGCTGCTCCACTCGCGATCGAGCCAGGATAGCCCGGACACCATGAATTCTTGATTACCCAGCCGTATCTGCCCGTCCGTTCGCCAGCGTGTGATTGAGTAATAGTAGGATGCGTTTCCCACTTCGGCCGACTTTTGCGAAAGCCCGTCAACGCCGTTCAATACCGGTGCTTTCATGGCAACAAGCTGAAGATCAAGCGCCAGGTCGTCATCGCTCGCCCGTAGTTGCCAGTGCTCGCGTTCAGCGTTCGTCGCGGTTGCCGCGATTTCCCAGTCGTCGATCCAGACCCGGAACGGGTCGGCCGCCGCGCCAGCAAGCCCCAAGGCACCACGGGAAAATCGCTCGGCGACATAAAATTCCTGACCATCGACGTCGGTGACCGCGAGGTGCGCGATGTATACCTGGTTTGTTCGCCAACCAGAGTCCGAGTCCATTGGCGCAGGCGTCAGCGCGAAGCGGAAAAACGTCAGTTCGAATCCGAAGCGGCGTCCGTCGGCGGCATCCAGGTTGCCCGTCATGTACCACCACTCATTGCGATACGCCGGGTGTGGCCCATGGTCACGCGGAAATGCAAACTTTCGCGGCTCCGTCGCCGTGGCAAAGCCGGCGTTGCTCTCGGCGCTTAGCAGTGCCGAAAGTTCCGAACGTTCCGGGCCATCGTCAGCAAATGCGGCGAGCGCGACGGTAAGAACAGACGCGGCGGCAAAGTGCCGGATGTTCCACTGAGTACTGCGAAATTTAATGCGCACTTGCTATTCCTCGCGCATTGCCAGAGCAGGCTGACTTTGCGCTGCGCGCCAGGCAGGATAGATGCCGGCCAGCAGCGCGGCCACCACCGCGAACAGCACTGCTACCAGCAGTATACCCGGAGCGATAGCCATGTCGATTTGCCAGCCGAATGCGCGGCGGTTGATTACCTCGATCAACACATAAGCCATTACGAGGCCGAGCGGGATCGCCGCAAGGCCGCTAAGTAAGCCAATCACGCTGGTCTGCAAAGTGATCATGCCGCCGAGTTGCAGTGGCGTCATGCCCAGTGCCCGCAGCACGGCGAGGTCACGCGCGCGTTCCAGTTGCAGCGCGAGCATGGCGCCGAGAATGCCGATGAACGCAACGCCGATAGCGAGCCAGTACAACACGTCGGTTATGACGAATGTGCGGTCGAAGATCTGCAGTGAGAGGTCGCGTATTTTGACGTTGGAGCTGATCAGCAGTTCCTGCCGGCCCTGACTGACCGCTTCCATTTGCACGATAACGTCTTCTGCGTCTACTCCGCTCGCAAGATACAGACCGATCGAGTCGATGCCCGGGTCGTCAAAATGCCGGTCATAAATTTCCCGGCTCATCAGCAGGGCGCTCGCGTTTATGTCGTAACTTTGGTACGTGGCGATAATCCGGAATGCAGTGTCACCGGACGCCGTGCGCAACGACACGTTGTCGCCCGGTGTGACGCGATTGCGATAGGCATAAGGCTCCGACACCAGTACCACATCCTCTTTCTCGAAAATCGGCCAGACATCTGACGCATCGGCGTCGAGAATTTCGATGCCAGCGTAGCTGCCTGGCGCCATCTTCATTGCGAGTATTTGTGTGCGGCCGTTTGCATCTTCGTGCCACGTACGCCGATTCGAACTGACCGCCTCGACTCCCGGCAGCTGCGATAGGTCGTCGATCAACGCAGGATCAAATCCGCCGCGTTCAATTCCGGCATAGACATCAGCCTGGAGGGTCTGCTCCAGCCACTCGCTCACGGAGCCGCGAAAGCTGTCGACCATAATGCTGACGCCGATGGTTGCGGACACGGCGACAGCGAGCGCAACGATTGCAACGCCGGTGCGGCTCAGGCTTCCGCCAATACCATTCACGGCGAGCCGGGCCCAGACTCCGCCCAGTCGTTTTGCGATCGGTGACAATATGGTGGTAAACGCTCTGACGACCACGGGCACGCACAATGCGAAGCCCAGTATCAAAAGGAAGACCGATATGAGGCCTGCCACGAGGCTGCGGCCGGAGAAGGTCAACACGGCGATGGCCAGGGAAATAGTTG
>CAMYMP010000167.1:0-2675 GCA_947259435.1 uncultured Woeseiaceae bacterium | reverse complement strand
GCTGCTCGAGGGCAGAGCGCGTCATCGCAAGCCGCGGCCGGTATGACGACGCCTCGATCGCCGGGACCATCGCGGCCACGAGCGCTGCGCCCATGCCCGCAACGATGCCCTTGCTCACCGAGAACGTGCTGATGGAAACATCCGTGACGGATACGCGAAAATAGAAGTCGTTGATCGACTGGGACACGAGGCCGATCAGCTCACCCCCCAGCCAGACGCCGGTTACCACGCCGGCTATCGCTGCAACGAGGCCAATGCCGGCCGTCTCGGCCAGGACGAGAATGAATATTTGCCGGCGCGTCGTGCCGAGCGCGCGCAGAATGCCAATCAGCCGACGTCGCTGTAAAACCGAAAAGCTGACGCTGTTATATATAAGGAATAAGCCGACGAGCAGCGCGAGCAGGCTCATTGCGGTCAGGTTTGTCATGAAGGCGGCGCTCATCTCGGCCGTCGTGCGCGTGCGCGCTGCGGCCGGAAGCAGCGTCGTGTCAGCAGGCAACAGCGCCTCCAGCTTTTCCTGTGAACCGGTATCGCCATCGGCGAGTCGTACGTCGATGCGGGAAAGCCTGTTTGGCTGGCCGAACCAAACCTGCGCCGTGGCGATGTCCGCTGTGACAAGATTGTCGAGTCCCGTCGCGGCGCCGTTGGTGTACGTCCCGAGCAAGAGCGCGGAATGTTGCCTGCCACCCGCGACAAGCTCGAAGCGGTCGCCGGCGTTTAATCCAAGTGTATCCACGGTGGTTTGCGACATCATTACCGCGCCCGGTAATGTGAGCATGTCCCTGAACAGGGACTGTGTCGCCTCCGTGTCGGATGACATTTGGGACGACCCTGCGGAAGACACCTGGCGAGAGAACGCGCGCATTTCCTGTTCGGCGAACAGGTCTACGCCGAGGACCTGCAGCGAACGTCCGTCGACCGTTACATATCCCTCGACGACCGGGGCAATGCTGCGAAAGCCATGCTTTGCCCGAAGCGCCACGTAGAGGTCTTCATCGATGCCGCCGGGCCCGCCAATGATCTGATGCGTTGCCTCACCGGTAACGGCATCCATCGAGAGTAGAAAGGCTTTCCTGGAGCTGCTGTTGGCCAGGTCGACGGCAACGATGACGGCAACGCCAATAGTGATGCCGAGCACGGCCAGTGCCAGTTGCCACGGATGCCGCAGCAGGTAGTTGAGGTTGGCGCGATAGAGGGCCCGTGTCATGCCGGGGACGGATCGTTCGCCGAAATTTCGAATCGTCCGTTATGCAGTTCTAATGCCCGATCGCAGAATGATGCGACCTGTATGCTGTGAGTGGCGATCAGCATCGTGCCGCCGCTCTGGCGCACGAGTTTGTCCAGCAATGCGAGCACGCTTTCGGCCGTCGCGTCGTCGAGGTTTCCCGTCGGCTCGTCGGCAAGTAGAACAGAGGGCCGGTGGCTGAGCGCCCGCGCTATCGCGACGCGTTGCTGTTCGCCGCCCGAGAGCACGTCCGGATAGCTGCCGGCCCGGTCTGCGAGTCCCACAGACTCGAGTAATTCTTCGATGCGTGCACTCGCTTCAAATGCAGCGACGTCGTTGAGTTCGAGCACGAGACGGACGTTGTCAGCTACGGTCAAAGTTGGGACGAGGTTGAACGCTTGGTAGACAAAGCCGATGTGCTTGCGGCGGAATATCGTCCGGTCACGCTCAGAGAGGTCCGTGATGTCGATGCCGGCGACGGTCACGCGACCGGAGTCAGGCGCATCGATCCCGCCGATCAGATTGAGCAACGTGGACTTGCCGGACCCGCTGCGGCCGCGAATCGCGACAGACTCGCCGCGCACAAAATCGGCGTTAACGCTGTCGAGAACGCGATGCGAGCGCTTTCCCTCGGCAAACTCGCGGCTCAGGTTCTGAAGGCGGATTTCAACGTTGTCGGATGCAGTCCTGCGAACTGAATTCGTCATTCGCGTATCTTGACACGAATGCGAGGCGGCGCGTCAACTGCCCGGATCGTCTGACGAGCTTATTCAGACGTTTATCACCCTTGCTAGTCCACCGGCATCCGCGCCGCCTCTGGCAGGTCCTTGAGCTGCCGGGCCTGGTTCACCCAGTTGTCACGAGCGATGCGTCCTTTGAAAACGTCCAGTCGGTCATCGATGACTTCAATGTCCTGATTCGACCACGACGCCACCTGCCAAAAGTAATACACGCCGTTGTGGTTCAAGAGTTTCTCGAGTTTGGGGCCCACGCCCGATATCATCTTCAGGTCATCCTGCTTGCCGTAAATCGCCGCTGACAGGATTTGCGGCTCTTTGCGGGACGCTTCGCGCGGCACGCTCTCTACGACGGTGGGCGTTGCGAGTCGCTTGCCGAGATTGCCGAGCTCCGTCTCGATAGCCTGCAGGCGCTGATCGAACGGCGCAAGATCGATGCTCTGCGGACGGGACAAGGTATTGACCCGTTGTTCCAGTATGCCGAGTTTGTCGGTGACCGGAGCAAGATTCACGGGCGTCGGTGCTAGCGGTGCGGGAATGGCTTTGACATCACTACTGAGAACATCGAGTTTGCGCTCGACGGATGCAAAGCTAACTGGCTCTGGTTTCGGCAGGCTCGAAACAGTCCGTGAGACCTCATCTACCCGCTCATAAACACCCGACAGATCCGTTTCTTTGGGTTCGGGAATTGCGTTCAGGTGTGTCCAAAGCCG
>CAMYMP010000166.1 GCA_947259435.1 uncultured Woeseiaceae bacterium | reverse complement strand
GAAGAAAAAGGGCCCGGCTGCCAGCAGCCGGGCCCTTTGTTTTTTGCTGTCGAGATGCGTGCGAAATTACTTCTAACGCAGCGCGTCCCGGAGTTCCGTCAGCAGCACTTCTTCCTTGCTCGGCGCCGGCGGCGCTGCCGGAGCTGCTTCTTCTTTCTTCTTCATGCTGTTCATTGCTTTGACGACCATGAAAATCGCGAATGCGATGATCACGAAATCGACAACGGTCTGGATGAATACACCGTACCGGATCGTTACCGCTTCTGCGCCTTCCGCGGCGGCTTGGAGCGTAACGGCGAGATCCGAAAAGTCGACCCCGCCAAGCAGAATACCAATTGGCGGCATCAGCACGTCGGCCACGAATGACGATACGATCTTGCCGAAGGCTCCGCCAATGACGATGCCGACAGCCATGTCGACCACGTTGCCTTTCATGGCAAAGTCTTTGAATTCTGACATCATGGACATATTTATTCCCCAATTTTTATGTTGTTTGAACCGCTGAATCTTCTCACCCAACAGCAGGCGTTTCAATCAAACAATTGTAAACAACTGTCAATTCGCGTTTGAAATTTAGCTGCTTGCGTTGTCCTTGGTATCGAGTGCCACGCTCCGCCAGACTCTTACAACCATATACGAGGCAAACAACAGGGTGATGAGCTGTACGGGCGCCCACAGGGACTGCCAGGTCGCCGGCGCTCCGCTGGCACAAATTGCTGATGACTCAATGCTGACTGATTCGAATACCTGCCAGATGCTGCGAACGGCAAACGGCAGCAGCAGTAGCAGCGGAGCCCCGAGCCAGCGCAGAATACCGTGTATTTCGGCGAATGGCCGCGTAACGCGCAGCAAGAAGGCAAAGCCGCAAGTGAAAGGTGCCAGGCCCAGGAGCAGCCGGTGCATTTCGTCGCCGTCGGGCCCGCAACCTAACGCGTACAGCGCCGCTAACCACAGGAAATGGGTATACAGCATCATCCAGGCAACGAGGCTGGTGCCCAGGCGTAAGAAGACATCGGCGAATCGCACGTTGTAAAGCAGCTCCGGGTGATCAGCCGGAAGTGTAGCAGCAGAGTTGGCGGTGTGGCGCCCGTCGCGGGTCAATAAAGTTCGCGGATATAAATGCGTCGATCCTGTCCGCGAAAAATGCCGAACACGGCGGTGCCGGTCGGATCCTCGAGAGCTGGCGTTGAGGCGTCCCAGTCATATTCCAGCCAGTCGGGCACGTCCGCCGTTGCCGTCGTGCTGCCGTCGTTAGTGGCTCCCGGAGCCCGCAGGTGCAGATTGAAGTCACCCCCTAACGGCGGTTCACGATAGCGCAGCGCGAGTGGTCCCGCGGCGGCGCAGCCCTCGCTGCTGTCCCCAGGCGCCCCAATATCCAAAACGCAGGTGTCCCCGGCAACCAGGTTCTCGGTGAATGCGCCGAGGGACAGCTCGACGGTACTCGTGCAGCTGTCATCGGCATTGGGCACAAACCCGGTCGGCGCGTCGACGAAGTATTCGGTCCTGAACGGTAAGGCCAGATTCACGAGTTCGGAACCGTAAGCATTGAGCAACCGGCCGCGGCCGTAGCGCATATTCGCGCCCGAATCGAAGATTATGCCGCCGGCGCTGCCAAACACGATGGGGTTAGCGGTTGCCGCGGCGCTGTCCGTATCGAGCACATCGATGCTCAGGCGTATATCTGCGTTGAACGGCGCCTGCTCTGCGCCGCGGGTAAACAGCAAACCGCTGCCGCTAGAAAACGTCAGCGTGCCGACCCCGGCCCCCAGAGAAGCAACAGCCGGATCGCTGGATCCCGGCGGCAGCCCCGAGGTATCGAGCGTTGCCGGCACGGCCGTATACACCGGATCCGGAAGACTTGCATTGTCTATCTTGAAGAAATCACCCGCGTAGTTTTCCGTGATCTCGCCCGCAAGTGCTCTTGCCGTAACCGTGATTACCGGATCGTTTGAAAAAGTGAACGACTCGCCGATATAAGTGAATGATCCTGCCGCACAGCTGGTTGCGAACGTCGGCGTATTTAGCGCAGTCGTAAAATGGTGCGCGGTGAAGCGCCCGACGTTGCCCGACGCTATGCCCGTGATATCGCCTGCGCCGAGATAATCGTTGTCGCCGACCGACGGCGTCAGCGTAACGATGCCAACCTCGGGCCAGCTGAAGTTGGTGCCCGTCGCCTGCCCGGCGATGAACGGCCCGAAGCCCGGCGCTGCGCTGAGCGCGGGATTGTCGCCCACGGCCGGGGCCACGAGCGTCGGCGTCAGCAACACGGTCTCAGGGATGTTTTCCTGGCCGTAGTTCGGTGTGATGTCGCCCTCGGCGTCGACCGCTACCACGGTAACCGAGAACGCTTCGCCGGCTGCAACAAATGCGGTGCCGCTCGCGTCGGCAGCAGCCGGGTTCGGATTGCCGGCGCCATCTTCGATACTGGCCAGTTCGAAATGGTCGGGTTTCACTACGAAACCTGCTGTTGCACCGCGAATGCCGTTTGGCAAATCCGGATGCGCGAGGCTGTCGTCTTTGACGCTGATCTGAATTCTCCCGACGTCTTTGTATTTGCCGGTTACAGCTGCCTGACCGTTGGTGAACGCGACCGGCTGATTTGCTGCCGCCATCTCGGCAGCCGGGATTCCAACCGTGTCTATCGACGCGGCCAGCGTGCCGCCGACGGGGTTGATGTAGTCCATCCAGAACTTGAGATTCTTGGGTCCCGTATAGGATTCGATGATGCCGCACACCGGGTCGTTCGGCGTCTCGCCATAAGCGGCGATGTGAATCGGAAAGTCGGTACCTGCGATTTGTGCAGCGGAGAACGGCACGATGACGGCCGGCGGTGGATTCGTTAGCGCTGCAGCCGTAATCGTGAATCCGTTCGGGGAGAACTCGATCGGCCCCTCAGCATCGTTGTCACGAACCCCGGTATCGCTGCTCTGGTACACGTCAATGTCGAGAATCGCCGGGCCCTCGGGATAGCTGAGTGCGAACGCGGCCGATGATTCACCGAGCGGCCAGTCGTAGATGGCGAGGCCATCGTTCAGTGTGGCGTCGTTGAAGAAACCACTGCCGGCAACCGGGTTCCAGTTGCCGAAACCCGACTGGGTGTCCAGGGTAACCTGCTCGTTGTAGTCGATTTTCGGCGTGCCGGTCGTGCTGTCGATCACCTGCACCTGCACGACCTCGTCCTGACAGTGAATGCCGTAGCTATCGTGGGTTATGACGAACTGTGCCAAACCGAGGATCGGACAATCGACGCATTGGCAAACTGTTAATTCCTTTTGTTTGCCGGCGTAGTAGGCATTGCCCGCTGATGATAACCAGTCGTCATTGAAATCATCTGTACCTTCCTGCGTTTCCGTCCATGTGGATCCGTCGTATTCGAATACGGTGCCATTTTTTCCAACTGCCAGCACATCGCCATTGTACGTCCAGCCGGATATACCCAGAAGATCTTCGCCGGCCGTCGCAACGACGGTACAGGCGGCTCCGTCATATAGGAAAACTTCGTCCCTGCCGACGAGATAAACGTTGCCAGTACCATCTCCCCACAAGTCTGTGAACTTGCTACCGCTGGTGCAAGATGTATCGGGTGGCAACCAGCTGCCGGCATTTCGATCATAGCGGTACAGCCGACCATCATCGCCGACCGCGTAGAAAAAATTCGCGTCGCCCCACGCATCTTCGAGGTCTTTGCTATTCGTTCCCGCAGCGGCACTTTCGTCCGTCCAGACGCTGCCATCATAGCGATACAGCGTACCTTTCTTCCCCACCGCATAGACTTCGGTCGCCGAAGCCGCCCAGACGCCGAACAAATCCTCACGAGTAAAGCCGCCGATCGAAGTCCACACACCGCCGGCCAGCTGCAGCACCTCGCCCTTCTTACCGACAGCAAATGCAGTACTCCCGTCTACAACTTCGACATCATTGAGATCCTCGCCGCTCGGGCTGCTCATCGCATTCCAGCTGCTGCCGTCGTAGCGATAGATCGCGCCTTTCTTGCCGACCGCGATCACGTTCGTATCGGAGTCCCCGGAGATACCGCGAAACTCCTGGTTACCAACGTTCTGAGTGGTACAGACCTGTGTCGCGGCAGCGTTCGTTGCCGCGAGCAACAAGCAGACGAGAGCCATTAGTCGCGTATCACGTTGCATCGGTCACCGTGCTCCGTATACGCCGCGACACATAATCGGGCATCCCGTAATTGCCCGACCACGCAAACGCGTCGATCACAAAAACAGTTACCGTGTTCGGCCCTTCGGCGTGCGTCGTGCTGCTGCAGGTGGTATCCACCGAGAAACCGTCCAGCCCGGCTTCGGTCAGGTTCAGCGTCGAGCTGGCGCAGCTGCCGTTAACCAGTGCCTGATATGCCGACCAGTCGGCGCCGGAACGCGCCGCTGCATAGGCGCGAGCGCTCTG
>CAMYMP010000165.1 GCA_947259435.1 uncultured Woeseiaceae bacterium | reverse complement strand
GACCTGAAATACTCTTGGGATGCGCTTGTCTATCCGCACCGCCGTGAGTTGCCGCCCCCATACACAGCCGGTATCGAGACTGATCAAGTCGGGCAATACAATCAAGCCGAGAACCGACCAGTGCCCGAACACGATGCGCGTACCGGCCCATTTCGGATTCTTGAAGTCGTACCACGCCGTGAGGTTCTTTCGCGCCCGAAACGGCGATCCGCTGTACGAAAAATTAAGCCCTTTCCTGGCGGTCAGCATGCGCATGCGCGTCAGGCAGTTGATGATGAAGCGCAGCCGCTTGTATCCACTCAGGTCCTTCGACCATTCCACCGGCGTGTTGCCGTACATCTTTCGGAGCAGCGGTTCGTAATCATCGCTTTGCAGCGCCGCTTCGACTTCGGCGGCACGCGCAAGCGTGCGCCTGACGCTCCAGGTTGGATGCGTACCGGCGTGCACAAGCAGAGTCTCGAGTGACTTGTCGTAATGCGCCAGCGGGCGGTGCCGAAGCCAGTAGATCAACTCGTCGCTGTCGTTTGCCCGCAGTATTGGCTGCAAGGTTTCGAAACGGTTTATGTTGCGGACCTTGCCGGCAGCAAGCGCGAGCAGGTGCAGGTCGTGATTACCCAGCACGGTGACTAAGGAGTCGCCCAAAGATTTCACAAATCGCAGTGTTTTCAGTGATTTGGGTCCACGATTCACGAGGTCGCCAGTCAACCACAGGGTGTCCTCTGCGGGGTCGAAGCACAGCGCGTCGAGCAACTCGCAGAATGGGTCGTAGCAACCCTGCACATCTCCAATCGCGTAAACCGCCATAGCCGGCCCGGGGTCTAGTGCAGTACGCCCGGCACCGCAAGCGTGAACGGAGCTATCGGCGCGTCGAAGTTCACCCCGTTGTCAGCTTCCATGCGATACAGACCCTGCATTGCGCCGACGGGTGTCTCGAGCACGGCACCGGAGGAATAGCGAAACTCTTCGCCCGGGTTCAGATGCGGTTGCTCACCCACGACACCGTCGCCGCTGACTTCCTGGACCTTGCCATTGGCATCGGTGATGATCCAGTGGCGGCTGATCAGCCGTGCCGGCACATCGCCGTTATTCGAGATCGTGATCGTGTATGCGAACACGTAGCGATCCGATTCGGGCTCGGACTGCTCGTCGACGTAGTCGGTGGCGACCTGAATATGAATATCGCAGCTCTTGTCTTTCATCGGGCATCGTTGTCCTACGGGTGGGTGCCGTCATTCTAACGTATTCGCGAGGCGTACATACTCGGCGATTGCGATTGCCTCGGGCCGCAGCCCCGGATCGATGCCAACGGACTCGAGCAGTGCCTCGTCAGCGACGTTGCGCAGCGAATTACGAATGGTCTTGCGCCGCTGACTAAACGCCTGGGCGACGAGCCTCGACAAGCGTGCTTCGTCCTCGATGACATAGGTCCCGGCGGGCAGCGGGGCAAGCCGCACGACAGCCGACGTCACTTCGGGCGGAGGATCAAAGGCGGATTTGTCGACGTCGAACAATGCATCGATCTGAAAGTGGCAGCCGAGCATGATGCCGAGCCGGCCGTATGCTTTGCTGCCGGGCGCAGCTGCCATGCGATCGACCACCTCTTTTTGCAGCATGAAGTGCATATCGACGATGCGCGCACTGTAGCGGAGCAGCTGAAACAGCAAGGGCGTCGAGATGTTGTAGGGCAGGTTGCCGACAATGCGCAGTGACGGTCCGAGGACAGCATAATCAAAGTTCAGAGCGTCGGCCTCATGCACTGTCACGCTGCTATTGGTGGCAAACTCCCTAACGAGTCGTGCTGCGAGGTCGCGATCGAGTTCGATTGCATGCAGGGCACCCGCACGTGTGGCCAGCGATCGCGTAATCGCACCCAGTCCGGGTCCGATTTCGACAATAACGTCATCTTCTGACGGCGCGATGGCGCTGATGATCGCGTCGACGACGCCCGGATCAGTCAAAAAATGCTGACCAAATCGTTTGCGCGGCCGGTGCCGACTCATTGCTGTGCCATATTCGCGGCCAGCCGGACGGCTTCGACCAGGCTGCCGGCGTCGGCGTTGCCCGTGCCAGCGATATCGAGTGCCGTACCGTGGTCGACGGATGTCCGAATGATCGGCAGGCCCAGTGTCACATTGACAGCGTGTCCGAAACCGGCGTACTTGAGCACGGGCAGGCCCTGGTCGTGATACATGGCAAGCACGGCGTCTTTGTGGCCGGCGGCGGGCGTAAACGCCGTGTCGGCGGGCACAGGGCCGCGAATCCTGTAACCGCGTGCGGCAAATTCGTTGACGACCGGTTCGATGATGGCCGCGTCCTCGGCGCCCAGATGTCCGGCTTCGCCGGCATGCGGATTCAGGCCACAGACCACGATTTCCGGTGTTGCGATGCCGAATTTCGATTGCAGATCGTCGAACAGGATTTGCAATACGTTACGGATTCGCTCCTGCGTCAGGTATTCAGGCACATCGCGTAGCGGCAAATGCGTACTCGCCAGCGCGACTCGCAGGCCGCCTGCGACCAGCAGCATCACCGGATGCTCCGCGCCGGTGCATTCGGCCAGGAATTCAGTGTGACCGGTGAACGCGATCCCGGCATCGTTGATCACGCTTTTCTGTAGCGGCGCGGTGACGAGCCCGGCGAATCTACCGTGCATGCAGCCTTCAACAGCCAGCTTCAGGCCATCGAGGAGAGTCTGCGCGTTTGCCGTTCTGGGCTGGCCACACTCGGGAGGTTCGGGAAACCGCGTGGCAATAACGTGGAGCTCGCCGTCTTTTGCCCGCGTTCCGGCTGCATCTTCCACGTCAATTTCTGTGACGGTTACTTCAATGCCTGTCATGCGGGCGCGGGAGCGCAGCGTCTCGGGATCCGACACCACGACGAAGCGGCAGGGCAGGACCTCACGCACAAGGGCGAGACAGATTTCGGGACCGATGCCGGCAGGTTCTCCGGCTGTGATGATGAGCGGCTTGTCAGGAGTCACGACAGTTGTTCCTGCCGTCAGCGGACACGCTCAGATGCGAGTCTCGACGAAGGCCTCGTCCCGCAAACGACGAATCCAGAGCTGGGTTTCTTCCTCCATTTTGCTGTTCTGGATTCCCATCACGCAGTTGCTTTCTTTGAGGTCCTCTGTGTTGTCATAGACGCGCCGGTCGAGCACTTCAACTATGTGCCAACCGAAGCGACTGCGAAACGGCGACGATAGTTCGCCAATTTCTGCGCTATTCACGACCTCTTCAAATTCAGGGACGAAGGTGCCAGGGCCAGCCCAGCCCATGTCACCGCCCGAATTCGCAGAGCCCGGATCATCTGACAGCAGTTTCGCAATCTCTGCAAAATCCTCACCGTTCTGAACGCGTTCTACGGCATCATCCAGACGCTGTTTCGCTGTTTCATCGTCGATGATCTCGTTGGGGGTTACGAGAATATGCCGGACCTTGACCTGGTCGACCTCGCTGCGCTGGTTGGCGCTGCGCATCTCGTTGATTTTTACAATGTGAAAACTGCTCGCGCCGCGAAACGGCTTTGAGAATTCGCCGTCTGCCATCGCGGCGACGACATCAGTGTAAAGCGTGGGCAGCTGACTGCCTTTCATCCAGCCGAGCGATCCGCCTTCGAGCGCCGTTTGCGCGTTTGAATACCGAACCGCCATCTCGCCGAAATCAGCGCCGTTTTGCAGCTGCTGATAAACGTCGTCGGCTTTGGCCTTGGCGTCCGCAATCTCTGCGGCGGTTGCTGACTCCGGCAACGAAATCAGGATGTGAGACAGATTGAAATCCGAATTGACGACAACGTTTCCTTCGAGGTCCGCAATACACTGTTGAATCTCTCGCGGCGACACCTGGATTCTTCGGCCGACATCGATCGACCGCAATTGCTCCAAGGTAATTTGATCTCGCAAATCGCGTCGATAGTCCGCATAGCTAATACCATCTTGTTGCAGCAGTACCGGCATATCCTCGAACGCGACGCCAGCTTGTTCAGCCATCCGCCCGATTGCGACATTAAGCATTTGATCCGATACCTGAATCCCGATCCGCTCCGCACGCTGCAGCTGAATCTCCGTCATGATCAGACGCTCGAGCAGCTGCTCGCGCAGGATGTTGGGTGGCGGCAGCTGCAAGGGCGGGTTCGCGCTGCTTGCTCGCTCAATGATCAACGCCATTTGATCGCGCACCTGACTTTTCAGAACGATACCTTCATTAACGATTGCCGCAACGCCGTCGATAAATTCACCGGTCTCCGAAAGATCGGCATACGAGGTGGCGGAGCCAACAGACAGAGCGGCAATTGCGCATGCGTTTGCGCATAATATCTTGATTTTAAACACTATTTCTTACCGGAGATTCGCGGAGTAGCCAAGAATACCACGTTCCAACAGTTTGTCAGCCGCGGTACCCACGCTGGTGAATCCT
>CAMYMP010000164.1 GCA_947259435.1 uncultured Woeseiaceae bacterium | reverse complement strand
ATGGCAAATCGATCAAAATTTCAGGAATATGATCATAAAATCCAGTAGCGTTCTGCAATCAAAAAAAGTCACTGGTTTTCTTTGGATACTAGCGGGCTTGCTGATGAGTGTCCCACCTATATTGTCAGACGGAAACAAGTCGCTCATTGCTATCGGAGCAATGTTCCTGATCTTTGGCATAGTTTCTCTGAGACGTGAACGGAAAACCTAGCGGTTCAGTCTGACTGAGGCATACAAATTTCGTGGAGACAACGGCCGCTCGTGGCCGTTAGCGGCCCTTCATTTCAGTTATCTTCGAGTTATCTGAACGTCCGCATTCAGAAAAAGCGGTTCGACCTGAATTAATACTCTACCGGTAACAAAACACGTATAAAGTCTTCGGTTGAACACTGCCAGCACATGAGCGAACTTTTGCAGAATAGAATCCGTCCGCTTTTCTCTGACCCCGGCGATATGCCATCCTCACCCGCTTCGTGAGCTAGCCAACTGGACGATCGATTCCGGCCATATTGAGCCTGACCTCGTGGCTGGTGACTGTGAGCGCGTCAATCCGAAACGCCGGCACTACAGATTTATGCTGACAATAAAATCGGGGCCGATCGGTCTGATCGACCCCGGTATCATCAATAGAGCGCAGCTCAGTTCTGGCCAGAGTGATTCGCTTTCTGGATGACGCCGCAGCGGAAGGCGCGAGCCGGCGTCGGCATGTCAGGATCAATGCAGTCAATCGGCGTTGCACCGGGCGAGAGCAGTTGCTCGAGCGCTGCTTGTTCACCGGCCATGACCGGATCGGCGAGTGCGCCGTGGCTCGCGAACAGCAGTTCGATCTCGGCGTCCATCGGTCGCCTCAGTCCGCGACCATTGAGGAATCCTTCGGCCAGTGATTCGGGAAACGCCTCACCGCCCTGCGCATTGGCCGCGGTGCGATAGAGACTTGCGATCACCGTCGCCGTGCCGTCGGCATTGCCAACGACGAATGCTGTCGCGTGCAGTTGCGAGCCATCGACGTCCGGATTGCTCAGATCGCTCATCTCGCACGCATATCGAACCGCGCAGTGTTTCGGCCGATTATAGATCCGCCACCACACCGTCATGGCCGCACCGGGGTCGAGATCAGATGTACGCATGATGGCGTTGATCCGGTTTCTGTATCGCAGCAGGGTCGAATCGCCAACCACTGTGCCGTCCGCCGTGCGTGTAACCGGGTCGTATTGCGTGTGGTCTTCCGCGCGGGCGAGACCTGTCAGGAATGCACAGCCCATGAGGACTGAAACGTATTTTTTGTATCGGTTCATGGTTTATCTCCTTCTATTGAATGTGCCTTGGTTTTGTATCGTTACCATCGCCAGACCTGGTCGTAGCGCTCGAACAATTCGCCGACGTCCGAGCGGGCGATGTGCTGGACGCCGTCGACGATCTCGTCCTTGCCGATGCCACGGAAGTACAGGTCCTCCTTAACGAGGTAGACAGTTAAGTTCTTGGCGATCAGTGACGAAATATCGCGGGCGAGCTGCGGCGGTTCGGTCTGTTGCCAGTCGCCGAAAGACAAGCCCTCGGCGTTTTGCGTCGAGATTGCGTAATTCACCGCGTTGCCGCAGAGCAGGACATCGAGATCGGCACCGGCGCCTTTCATGGCCTGACAGAGCCAGACAATCGTGTCGTCCTGTTCTTCCATCGTCGCGCGATACGCGGTATTGATGATTTGTAGTGCTTTCATAATCGGACTCACTTCGTTGGAATGACCAAGGTGTTGTCGGATTCGCTGGCCATCTGCCAGAAATCCACCGGTGTGCCGCGCTCGACGCCATCAATGGACTCGTTTGCGCCGCGCTCGTCGACGCAAAGGCCGCAGCTGACCCAGCGAAACCGACCGCCGTTGGTCTCCGCCTGGCGCATCAACGCACTTATCCAGTCCTTTGGCAGCGGGTGGTTTTCCTCTTCAACGTCATGACCGTGGACTGCGTTGGCATGCGCGGTCTGTCGGGCGAACGGCAGGCAGACAGCGCCTTCGTAAGCGAAAACATTGATGTCGTAGCCGCGTTGTGTAGCGATATTGATCAGGCGCATTGCTGTCGTTGTGCGCGCGCTTTCGAAGGGGGCGTCCATTAATGCGAAGGTGATTGACGTTTTGCTGGTCATGTCGTTCTCCTATCAGTGCCAGAGCACTTTGCTGCCCGCGGCCAGCCGGTCCACGATTGATTCGAGCGGCGACGGGGACACGTCCGGGCTCAGCTGATCGGCGCCGATGCCGCGCTCGCGCAGGGAAAAGTCATCGGCAAGCAGGGTGATCCGTGCTTTATGCATGCCCAATTGATCTCCGCGCTGTGCGCCACGCCTCGCCAGGAACACACCGTTCTGTACCAGGAACACTGTGACATCGTGGCCATTGGCTGCGAGATTGGCTGCTAAATCTATTCCCGGGTTCGGGGCACCGGGTTCCCCCGAGTCACCAGTTTCGACGATGACGTAATGACTCATGCCGGTCTCCTGTGATTAATCTGAAATGCTCAATCTGGGACTCAATTTAGGCGGACCGGGGGATCGATCCTTGGCGAAATGCTGGAATTTTTCTGGTATTCGCGTGGAATCGCTTTTTTCCGGTCGTTTGAGCGTATGGCAGCGCTCGCGCGAAGCGCTAGACTATGGGTGACGTCGTTTCAAGCTGAAGAGCCGTTATGCGTTATGCATTTGCAGACTGTCTGCTGGATACGGAACTGTGCGAGCTGACGCGCGGCGACGAGGTCGTCAATATCCGGCCGAAAGTGCTTCAGGTGCTCACTTACCTGATCGAGAACAGTGACCGCGTGGTATCCAAGCAGGAGCTCTTCGAACAGCTGTGGAACGGGCGCGTCGTGGGTGACGCCACGCTGAACTCCTGCCTCAAGGAAGCGCGCAGGGCCATAGGCGACAGTGGCAGGGAACAGCGCATGCTGAAGACGCTGCATGGCCACGGCTACCATTTCATTGCACCGCATGTCGATGGTGACGATCGGAAAGCAGTCGCGGAACCGCCGAGCGCGAAGGCACCCGTGCGTGCCGAACGCGAGTACAAGCAGGTTTCAGTACTCGCTTGCGCGGTTCAGAATGTGGAGGAGCTTGCCACGATTGTCGGCCTCGAGGGAATAGACGCCGTAATGCGTGGCTTCCTGGCGAACGCGCACGCAATCCTCGAACGGTACGGCGGCACGGAGACCGAGCGCCTGGGCGACGGGTTTACCGCACTATTCGGCGCGCCGCTGGCACTTGAGGATCACGCGCGGCGGGCGGCCCTGGCAGCCATAGAATTGAATGAAGTCCGAAGCGACCTACCCGAACATCCGCTGAATCTACGAATCGGTCTGCATACTGGCCGGGTCGTCGTTGGCAGTCTCGATGAGTCCGAACAGTTGTTCACCGCCGCCGGCGCCACGACGAAGATTGCTCACCAGGTCAGAGATGCCGCCGACGCATCGATTCTGGCGAGTGAGGATCTCTTCGAACTTATTGAGACGGACTTCGATGGAGAACGAATCGACAGCGATGACGGTCTGTCCGGACTCGTCGCGATCAGGAGCCTGTCGGCGCATCGTGCCGGCGTCCCGCAGCGCGCTACGCGAAAACGTAGTCGCTTTATAGGTCGCGACGACGATATCAGCATTATCGCCAGGCGCCTCGCACTGGCCACGGATGGCGCAGGGCAGGTCGTCTGCATCAGCGGCGAGCCGGGCATCGGCAAATCCCGGCTCCTGCAGGAAGCGCGCACGTTGTTTGCGGCCACACAGTTTCGATACCTGCAGGCCAACTGCCTGGCCTATCGCCAGTCGTCGCCGTACTTCCCACTGATTCAGCTGCTGCGGCAGGCCTGCGGGCTGGGCCAGGCAGATGATGGCCAGGACATCACGACGCGTTTGCGCGTGCGTGCACGTGACGCGGGTATCGGCGAGGAGGGCGTTGACGCGCTGCTTGCGGTGCTTGACGCTACGACCGCCCGCGCTGCTGTCGATGTCGGCGTGCCGCAAACCAATGCGGCGCAGGTATTTTCACAGGCAAGTCGCGTCATTCTGCAGGACAGCAAAGTCGCGCCGCTCGTGATTGCGATCGAGGACCTGCACTGGATCGACACGACGACAGAGCAATGGCTTGCCTCGTTCGTCACGCGCATCACCGGCCTGCCCGTCGTATTGCTCGTGACTTTTCGACCAGGCTATCAATCGGCCTGGCTCGCACATTCGTTCGTGACGCAGCTCGCCTTGCCACGCCTTAACGACGCGGACAGCGCAACCCTGATCGGCTCGCTGTCCGCGTCGAACACGACGTTCGCTCCGGCTGTCGATATCGTGCTCCCGCAGGGCCCAGCCCTTCGCACGCGCCGACTTGACCACCAGCCAGGTGAACAGGACCCCAAGGATCAGGCCAAATACAGGGACGGCCAGCAGCGCGGCTT
>CAMYMP010000163.1 GCA_947259435.1 uncultured Woeseiaceae bacterium | reverse complement strand
ATTGGCAGCGAAGTGATTGTCGATCGCACCGTCGCAGATGACGAGCCAGTCGGCGTCGACAGAGCGACACACCTGCTCAACCATTGTCTCGAGTTCGTGAGATGGTGAAGTTTCACGTTCCCGCTGGAGCCAGCGATTGCTGATGTCGATGACCGGTGCGAGATTGGTGTACTTCCAGTCTTCATTACGCGTCGTCGGCAATCCGTGTTCGACAAGATGTGCCAGCGCCGAACGACGAGACGATGCCAGGCGATCATCGGGCAGCCTCTCGACCGCATCCCGGAGCGCTTCGAATGAAAGGGTGGCAGGCTTCATCCGCTGGCAGCCTCGCGCACCCAGTCGTAGCCTTTCTCTTCGAGTTGCAATGCCAGTGATTTGTCGCCCGAGCGTGCAATCTTCCCCTGCGACAGTACATGCACCTGATCCGGCTGAACGTAGTCGAGCAGTCGCTGATAGTGCGTCACAAGTATGATCGCCCTGTCGGGGGAGCGCAGCGCGTTAACGCCTTTGGCAACGGCACGTAACGCATCGATGTCCAGGCCGGAATCGGTCTCGTCGAGAATCGCGAGTCTTGGCTCGAGCATCGCCATCTGCAGGATCTCGTTACGCTTCTTTTCGCCGCCAGAGAATCCCTCGTTGACACCGCGATTCAATAGCTTCGGGTCCATGTCGAGCAGCGCCATCTTCTCTTTGGCGAGTTTCAGGAACTCGAAAGCATCGATCTCGGGCAAACCCTGATGTTTGCGCTTCGCGTTGACCGCAGCCTTGAGCAAGTAGGCGTTGTTGACGCCGGGTATCTCGACCGGGTACTGGAAGCCCAGGAATATCCCTTCACGCGCCCGTTCTTCGGGTTCGAGCTCAAGAAGGTCCTTGCCCATGTAGGTCACGGAGCCCGCTGAGACTTCGTAGTCAGCGTGACCGGCGATGACCTGCGCGAGTGTGCTTTTGCCTGAGCCGTTTGGGCCCATGATGGCGTGAATTTCGCCGGCGCTGACATCGAGTGACAGGCCGCGGAGAATTTCAGTGCCGCCAATCGAGGCTTTGAGGTTTTTGATTTCGAGCATTGCTGTTTCCTGAGTTATGCCTTAGCCGACAGCGCCTTCGAGGCTGACGTTCAGCAGGGCCTGCGCCTCAACCGCAAATTCCATCGGAAGTTCCTTGAAGACTTCCTTGCAGAAGCCGTTGACAATCATGTTGACGGCATCTTCTTCCGAGATGCCCCGTTGACGGCAGTAGAACAGCTGGTTCGCCGATATCTTCGACGTCGTCGCCTCGTGCTCCACCTTGGCACTCGGATTCTTGATCTCCATATACGGAAACGTGTGCGCGCCACACTCTTTGCCGATGAGCAGCGAATCGCACTGTGTATGGTTGCGCGCGCCATCCGCCTGGGGCATTACGCGAACAAGGCCGCGGTAGGCGTTCTGCGCGCGGCCGGCGGATATGCCTTTCGAGACAATCGTGCTGCTCGTATTGCGGCCGATATGAATCATCTTCGTGCCCGTATCCGCTTGCTGATAGTTATTGGCGACGGCGACCGAATAGAATTCGCCGACAGAATTGTCGCCGCGCAGGATGCAGCTCGGGTACTTCCAGGTGATCGCGGATCCCGTTTCCACCTGAGTCCAGGAGATCTTTGAGTTTGCCCCGCGGCAGTCGCCGCGCTTCGTGACGAAGTTGTAGATTCCGCCTTTACCGTTTTCGTCGCCTGGGTACCAGTTTTGCACGGTCGAGTATTTGATTTCGGCGTTGTCGAGCGCGACAAGTTCGACGACCGCAGCGTGCAGCTGGTTTTCGTCGCGCATGGGCGCGGTGCAGCCTTCGAGATAGCTGACGTAGCTACCTTCGTCGGCGATAATCAGCGTGCGTTCGAACTGACCCGTATTGGCCGCATTGATCCGGAAGTAGGTAGACAGCTCCATCGGGCAGCGCACACCCTTGGGCACGTACACGAAAGACCCGTCACTGAATACGGCTGAATTCAGTGACGCATAGAAGTTGTCCCGCTGGGGCACGACGCTGCCGAGGTATTTTTTGACCAGTTCGGGATGGTTCTCCACGGCCTCGGAGAACGGGCAGAAGATGACGCCCGCTTCGGAGAGCTTTTCCTTGAACGTCGTCGCGACCGAGACGCTGTCAAATACGGCGTCGACGGCAACGCCGGCGAGTCGTGCGCGCTCGTGCAACGGGATGCCGAGTTTGTCGTAGGTTTCGAGAAGTTTCGGATCGACTTCGTCGAGACTCTTGGGCCGGTCATCGTCCGACTTCGGCGCGGAAAAATACGAGATCGCTTCGAAGTCGATGGGCGGGTAGTGCACGTGTGCCCAGGTCGGTTCCTGCATATCGCGCCACTGCCGATACGCGCGCAGCCGCCACTCGAGCATGAACTCGGGTTCGTTTTTGCGCGCCGAGATCGCACGAACCACGTCTTCGTCAAGACCGGGCGGCAGCGTGTCGGCGGCGATGTCCGTAACAAAGCCGTGTTCGTAGCGCCGGTTTACGAGGCTATCGAGGTTGTCGGGATCGGTTGCCATGGATCAGTTCTTCTCTTCCACAGTTACGGGCATGCCGGCGAAACGGAAACTCGGCACCGGGCTGTTCGCGCGCAGCAGATCAATCAGGCTGACCTCCTCGAGCGCGCGCCGGATGGCGACGTTGATTCGTTGCCAGGACGTGCCCACATTGCACACGCTTTCGTAGTCGCATTGGCTGTCGGCGGCGCTGCACTCAGTAATCGAAACGGGTCCTTCGAGGGCATCGATGACATCGGCCGCGCTGATTTCTCGTGGCCCGCGGGCCAGCCTGTAGCCGCCGTTTGCGCCACGTGTCGAGGTTACGAGGTCCGCCCGCGCCAGAGATTTGAGCAGTTTCGAGACCGTCGGCACCCCGATTCCGGTCGCCGCCGCAACGTCTGCTGCGCTGCACACGGCGCCAGGATCGCCGGCCAGATGGGCAAGAACCACGGTTCCGTAGTCTGTCAATTTGCTGATTCTGAGCACGCCGTTCTCCACCTCGGGAGTAATAAAGGACTATTTTAGTCCTATTTAGTTCCGGAGGCTATAGGCGTAGCCGTTTTTTGCTATGCTACGCGCGCCCCGGGGGACCGCCTCGGCCCATTGCATAACCGGAGTCGAAAGCTGGCCGACATTCTCATTGAAGTTCGCGACGTAGATTTTTCGCGTGGCGATCGTCCGATATTCAGCAACCTGAATCTGACGATCGAACGCGGCGACGTGACCGCGATCATGGGCCCGTCCGGGACCGGCAAGACCACGTTGCTGCAGCTCATCACGCGGCAGTTGACGCCGGACCGCGGCCAGATCGTCGTCGATGGAGTCGACATCGCCACGCTGAGCCAGTCGGAGTTGTACGAGCTGCGACGGCGTTTCGGCGTGCTGTTTCAGCGCGGCGCGCTGCTCACCGACATAAGCGTATTCGAGAACGTTGCGTTTCCCATTCGTGAACATACGCGCATGCCGGACAGTCTGATTCGCCAGGTGGTGCTCACGAAACTGCACGCGGTGGGATTGCGTGGCGCCGCCGACCTTATGCCGGCAGAGTTATCCGGTGGCATGGCGAGGCGCGTCGCGTTGGCTCGCGCGATCGCCATGGATCCGGACATATTGCTCTATGACGAACCATTTGTCGGTCTCGACCCGATCTCGATGGGCGTCATCGTCAAGCTCGTCGATCAAATCAGCGACGCGCTGGACATAACCAGCATTGTCGTCAGTCATGACGTTCACGACGTTTCGGCAGTAGCCGACTACTGCTACGTGATTGCGGATGGCGACGTCGCGGCGGCAGGCACGCCGGCGGAGCTCAACGCCGCTTCGTCGGAGCTCGTGAACCAGTTTATGCATGGACTGCCGGACGGCCCGGTCGGGTTTCACTACGACGCGCCGGACTATCACGAGCAGCTGCTCGGCAAGCGATCGGACCGGGTTTGATGTTCAGGGATATCTACGTCACCTTTCATCAGTTCCTGAGCACATTCGGCGCGATGTGCCTGTTCTTCTTGCGCCTCTTGCAACATACACCGGGAGTGCTGGTCAAACGCTTCGGGCTGGTCGCGTACCAGATCTACAACGCAGGCGCGCTGTCGATCGTGATTATCATGGTCAGCGGCCTGTTTGTCGGAGGCGTACTGGGCCTGCAGGCATATTCGAACCTCGAACGATTCAATGCCGAAGACACGACCGGAATCTTTGCCGGGTTCGCCCTGATCAAGGAGATCGGCCCGGTCATAACGGCGTTGCTCTTCGCGGGCCGGGCAGGCACCGCGCTTGCGTCTGAAATTGGGCTGATGAAAGCGACCGATCAGCTGTCCGCGATGGAGATGATGGCCGTCAACCCGCTGAGCTATGTGGCAGTGCCAAGGTTTCTTGGTGGCGTGATTTCCGTGCCGCTGCTCACTGCGGTCTTCACGACAATCGGCCTGCTTGGCT
>CAMYMP010000162.1:3589-10532 GCA_947259435.1 uncultured Woeseiaceae bacterium | reverse complement strand
AGAGCCCGGGCGTCGGCGCGCTGTGGGCGCGGGCGCGTATTGCAGACCTGCTCGATAAACAGCGCCGCGGCGCGGATGCTGATCAGACACGCTCGGCAATCGTGCAGACCGCGCTCGCGCACCACCTAGTCAGCAAGTACACGAGTCTGGTCGCTGTCGACAAAACGCCTGCCCGACTGGCCGGCGATCCGCTCCTGAGCGAGCGAGTGCCCAACCTGATGCCGCACGGCCAGAGCGGAGCCGCCATATTCGGCTTTCCAGCTACCGCAACCAATGCGCCGATGCTTCGGTTCACGGGATCGCTTACGTTACTGGCAGCGCTGTTGCTTCTGACAATGTCGCTGGTGCAAAGGAAGGTGCCTAATGGGACGGCGCGCTAGCTCAATACGGACGCTGATCATGGCTTGCTTGCTCTGTCTCGGCTTCTGGCAACTCGGCCAGGGCGCGTACATTCCAGCCAAGGCGTGGTTCGCCCAGGAACTCATGCAGCGAGCCTGGTTGCGGACGGGTGAGGAAGGCGACCAGCACGCGCCCTGGCCATGGGCGGATACATGGCCCGTGGCACGGCTAACTGCAAAGTCAGGCGACGTTGATCTGATCGTTCTGGCCGGTGGGTCCGGCCGTACGCTCGCGTTCGGCCCCGGTCACCTGAGCGCAAGTTCACTGCCCGGCAACGCAGGCAACAGCGTCATCGCCGGGCACAGGGACACGCACTTCAGCTTTCTTCGTGACGTCGAAATCGGAGAGTCGCTGATGATCGAGCGTATCAGCGGGCGAAAACACCTTTATGAAGTGATCGGCATCGACGTTGTCGATTCCCGGCGCGGCAGCCTGCTGCTCGACACCGAAGCGCCCGTTCTGAGTCTGGTTACGTGCTACCCGTTCGATCAGGCCGCAGCCGGGGGGCCGCTGCGCTATGTCGTTACGGCAAAGAAGTTGTTCTGATCGCGGCAATACGCAGTAATGCAGCGACGCTGATCGCATCGGTGATCTCACCGGTGTCCACCATCGCAAGCGCATCCTGTAGCGGCAGTTTCCGAATCTCGAGGTCCTCCGTTTCTTCAAACTCAGGCTCTCCTTCGGTCAGCTCCTCGGCCAGGTAGACGATTCCAACCTCGTCCGTAATCGAATTGCTCGTGTGCAAGCGCATGATTTCGGTCCACGTAGCCGCGCGGAGGCCAGTCTCCTCGCGGAGCTCGCGCTTCGCTGCTTGGAGAGGCGCTTCGTCGAGCGGCGCGCCGCCCATTGGCAGCTCCCAGGACCAGGCTCCCAGCGTGTACCTCTGCTGGCCGACCAACCAGACGTTCTGATCCTGATCCAACGGGATGATCGCTACGGCACGATTCTTGAAATGCACATAGCCGTATTGATTCTCGCCGCCGCCCGGATTGATGACGTGGTCCTCCAGGACCTGCATCCAGTCATTCTCGTAGATGGTTCGGGATCCCAGTTTCTTCCAGCTCATCGGGCGCTCCCGGCGGCCCCGGTCTCGATCAGAAGCTTGCACCGCTGCAGGTCTTCGTCAGCCCGATTCAAAATCGTCCTACGTAGAAAGACAGACGTCAATTTTCTCAGGCCCGTGAACTGGTGGTTGGCATAGACAATGATTCGAGTGCTGTTTTCGTCGAGCACCTCGAAGTGATACACAACGATCGCTTTACTCCGGGAAGTTTCGTCAACACCCGCTATAAAACCGGGCTTGCCCCGCTCAGTTACCGTCAGTGCCGATTGCCACTTCGACAACGTGTCCGGGTCATCGAACGCGCGCCATACGCTTTCACGATCGGCGTCAATAGTGATTTCAGCTTTCACCTTCATGTCGAAAACGGGTATCGAAGTCGTGCGTCGATGATAACCTATGCGCCCAATTACAACCGCCGTTCCCGAGCATCGATGCAGAAAGAAAGAGCCAGGCTCACCGAAGGAGCGGTCGGCCAACATCTCGTCAGCATGACCACGCCGGTGTTGCTCGGTATTGCGACAATGATGGGTCAGGCCCTGATCGATGCCTGGTTCCTGGGGCGGGTTGGCGATCGTGCGCTTGCCGCACATGCATTCAGTTTTCCGATACTCATGATCGTCACGAGCGTCGCGATCGGTCTTGGCGCAGGAACGTCGTCGGTGGTTGCCCGCGCAATCGGCGCCGAAGATCATCGTCGTGCACGGCGTCTGGCGACGGACAGCCTGTTGTTGTCTTTCCTGATAACGGCGGCGGTAGCCATGCTCGGTGTGGTCACGATCAAGCCACTGTTCCGTCTGCTGGGTGCTCCGGAGGACATGATTCCGCTTATTCGCGGATTCATGATAATCCTTTACTCGGGCGTTCCGTTTGTCGTCGTCGGCATGGTCGGCATGGCGAGCATGCGCGCGACCGGCGACACACGGCTGCCGAGCAAACTCATGATTCTGGGTTCGCTGTTCAACGTGGTGCTGGATCCAATACTGATCTTCGGCTTCGGGCCTGTTCCGGCGATGGGTCTGAACGGGGTGAGCTTCGACAAGCCTGACCCCAAGGAGCTGCGGAAATCGTGGAAGGACATCCTGCACGTTGGTCTGCCTGCGGCTGGCACGAACGCGATCGTGCCTATCGGCGCAGCGCTCATCACGGCAATGATCGCGCGATACGGTCCGGAGGCCGTTGCCGGATTCGGGGTTGCGAGCCGCATCGAGTCGATGACGCTCGTTATCTACTATGCACTGTCCGCGGTCATCGGCCCGTTCGTCGGTCAGAACCTGTCCGCTGGCAAGGAGTCGAGAATCTTTGAGGCGCTGCGCCTCTGCATGTTGTTCTGCGTTGGCAGCGGCTTGCTGATCGCGGCCGGTCTTGCTGCGCTGGCCGGTTTCCTGCCGTCTTTATTTAGCGATAATGCAGAGGTCGTCGGGGTGGCGAAACTGTTCATGTGGATCGCGCCGATCAGTTACGGGGCCTATGGCCTCGTCATGGCCATGAACGCTTCATTCAACGGGCTCGGTGATCCGATTCCGGCCGTTGGCATTAGCGTGGGGCGCATGCTTGTTCTGTATGTGCCGCTGGCGTTCGTTGGCATGCACTACTTTGATGCAGCAGGGATTTTCGCGGCATATGCGGTCGCGAATATCGTTTCCGGAGTCCTGGCATACCAGTGGGCAAAAGCGGCTGCGCACGGACGCTGCGCACGGCCGTCAGTTGCTGTCGAATAGCTTTCAGGCGGTCGGTTCGGAGTCTTGCTCGGGATCGGCGTCTGCTGCGCTCGCCGGACCGCTTCGTCGTATGCGCTTGCGGTTTCGCAATCGCAGCTCGAAAATTACGAGACTCCACAGGCAACAGAAAAACCCTGCGCCGAAGTAAACGGGGGATTGCGGATGGCTGATGCCCAGGTACATAACCGTGGACATGAATAGAAGCCCGACTAACAGCAGAACGTGAGGCAGGCGTTCATAAATTGGTGTTGGTAACCACATTGATCTTTCGCACAGCTCGACTGAGGTAATCCAGACAACCAAAACTGAAGCACAGGGCGACCGGATGATGGGAAGCGCATCACAAGAACAACCACGCATGCCGAACTATCGGCCAAAGTGAGACTTGCTTCACATAATATATAGGGCTCGACACGAGTTGAAAAGAACCTAGAGGGTTAATGCGGTGGCTGAATCCAGGGACTCCACTCTAGAAAGCATCGAATCGATGCCGATCATCGGCGGCTTCCGGCAGCGCGGTGCCGAGATGACGCGGCTCGAAACATTCGCGGATGCGGCGTTTGCATTTGCGGTGACGCTGCTCGTGGTAGGCGGCGGCGATGCGATTCCAACGACTTTCGAGGAAATGACGCAGGCCATGAGGCAGGTGCCGGCATTCGCTGCGAGTTTCGCAAACATCATGCTGTTCTGGTACGCGCATCATCGCTGGAGTCGCCGTTTCGGCCTCGAAGGGCCGGGATCCGTAACGCTGACCTTGTTACTGGTCTTCGTCGTGCTGGTTTACGTGTATCCGTTAAAGGCGATTTACTCGGGTGCGTTGCAGTTCTTCTCGGGCGGTTATCTCGAGTCGTACTTCGCGCTGAGTTCGATCGAAGATTTGCGCAGTATGTTCGTAATATTTGGAGCGGGCTATGCGGCGCTTTCCAGCGTAATCGTATTGCTTAACAGGCATGCGCTCGCGAAGAGCGCTGAACTGCAACTCAACGAATTCGAGCGCTACGAAACCGTCACCGAAATCCAGCAGTGGCTGATCAATACGGCTGTGCCACTTATCTCGATCATACTGGCAATGCTGTTGCCGGACGGACTGGTCGTGCTTGCGGGCCTGTTTTATACCGTATTCGGCGCGGTCCTTCCCTGGCACGCAACGGCGAGGGAACGTGCGCGTAAGCGTATCAGCCTGGGCGACTGATGTACGGCGGTTTCACGGCGTTCCCGGCAGCACCCGCCGGCGATAGCCGATATGCATGCCAATGCCGCGACTTGCCATGAACAGTGTGAATGCGAGCCACAAACCATGATTGCCAAGGCCCTGTAGCAGGAACCAGGCCGGTAAGAAAATGATCAGCGTCGAGAAAAGCATGATGTCGCGCATTTCACGCGCGCGGGTGGCACCCACGAAAACACCGTCGTAGAGAAACGACCAGACCGACACGAGCGGAGAGATGATGAGCCATGGCAAAAAACGCATGGCTGTCTCGCGAACATCGGACAAGTCGGTAAGTACACGAATAAGCAAAGGCCCGGCGACGACATAGAATGCACAAAAACCAATTGCGAAGATCAGCGACCATTTCAGCGATGCGTTTACCGCCCGCTCGAGCGCTTCTCGACGCTTCTGGCCGACAGCTTTGCCGACCAGCGCCTCGGCAGCGTGCGCAAAGCCGTCAAGAGCAAACGACGTGAGGGTCTGCAGATTCATGAGAACAGCATTTGCGGCAAGAATAAGCCCGCCCAATCGAGCGCCCTGCGCCGTGACGAATGCAAAAGCAAACATCAGAGCCGTCGTGCGTATTAACAGGTGGCCGTTGACAGCGAAAAATGCGGCATATGCGCGAACATTCAGCAGCCTGGCAAATGGCCAGTGCCCGGAGCGCCGGCGCAGTGCGCGCGCGGTAAAGTAAAGACCGACGAGCAGGCCCGTGTACTCTGCAATGACCGAAGCCAGCGCGACGCCGTCGACTTTCATGCCAAGTCCAAGGACAAACAGCAGGTCGAGCACGATATTCGTAAAGTTGATCGTAAGAAAAATCAGCAGCGGGACACGCGCGTTCTGCAGACCGAGAAACCAGCCTATCAACACGTAATTTACGAGCGTTCCCGGCGCACTCCAGACTCGAATCAGGAAGTACTCGAGCGCGTGGGTCTCGACGTCAGTTTCCGGGGCGATCAGCTGCATGGCGAGGTGGCCGACAGGCAACTGAAGCGCGAGCAGCGCACACGCGATGACCAATGCGACGATGATGGCCTGACCGAGTGATAGCCGTAAGCCGTCGTTGTCGTTTGCGCCGAAACGCTGCGCAGCGATACCCGTTGTTCCCATGCGCAGAAAGTTCATGCCCGTGTAGAGAAAGCCGAAGATAGTGCTGCCGATCGCGACCGCACCGAGATAGATTGGACTCTCGAGATGGCCGGTCACGCCTGTATCGACCATGCCGAGCAGAGGTACCGAGACATTGGAGAGGATCATCGGCGCGGCGATGCGCCAGACCTCGCGATCTCCAGGCAGGGCGCTGGCGGTCAAGCGCCGATCATCCGAAGGCGTTGACGCCCGTGAGCTCCTTGCCGACCACGAGTTGATGAACGGTTTCAGTGCCTTCGTACGTAATCACGCTCTCGAGATTCAGCATGTGGCGAATCGGCACGTACTCGGCGCTGATGCCGCTGCCGCCGAGAATATCGCGGGCATCGCGGGCGATATCGATTGCCGCGCGGCAGTTGTTCCACTTGGCCAGCGATACCTGCGTCGGACTCAGTTTGCCCCGATCCTTGAGCCGGCCGAGCTGCAGCGACAGCAGTTGTGCCGTCGTGATTTGTCGCGCCATGTTGGCGAGGCGTATCTGCATGGCCTGGGTGTGCGAGACGGGACGATTAAAGAGAATGCGATCCTCGGTATAACGAAGCACCTCATCGAGACAGGCCTGCGCCGCGCCGATTACGCCCCAGGTGATGCCATACCGCGCCTGTGTCAGACAGCTCAATGGCCCCTTGAGCCCGGTGACGCCCGGCAGAACGTTGTTCGCCGGCACACGCACATTGTCGAAGAACAGCGCGGCTGTTATCGAGGCACGCAGCGAGAACTTGTTCTCGATTTCCTGTGCCGTAAAACCCGGCATGTCCTTCTCGACTATGAAGCCTTTGATGCCTTCGTCGGTCGTCGCCCAGACGATCGCCGCGTCGGCGATCGTGCCGTTCGTGATCCACATCTTCGAACCACTGACGATCCAGTCATCGCCATCTCGTTTGGCGTGCGTTTTCATGTTGCCCGGGTCGGAGCCGCCCTGCGGTTCGGTCAGGCCGAAACAGCCGATCGCCTCGCCCCTTGCCATGGCGGGCAGCCATCGTTGCTTCTGTTCTTCCGATCCATAGGCGTGAATCGGGAACATCACAAGGCTGCTCTGCACCGATACGAAACTTCTGAGGCCGCTGTCACCGCGCTCGAGTTGCTGACAGATCAGGCCGTAACAGATGCTGTTGAGTCCGGCGCAATCATAGCCGTCGATCGAACTGCCGAGCAGACCGAGCTCTGCGACCTGCGGGATCAATTCATGTGGAAACTGGTGCTGCTCGAAAGCCTCGCGCATGACGGGAATGGCCTGCTCGTCGACAAAACGTGCAACGGTGTCCTGCACCATGCGCTCGTCATCCGTGAGTTCGGAGCGGACGTCAAATAAATCCAGTGGATCGAGTTTCGTATTCAAAGTGGAATTCCAATGCGTCGATAGAGTACGGACAAAATCCAGGCCGGGCCGATCATCATCAG
>CAMYMP010000162.1:0-3560 GCA_947259435.1 uncultured Woeseiaceae bacterium | reverse complement strand
CCGATCGATACGCGAAGTGGTGAAAATTGGGACTGAGCAAGCCACATCTGCACGCCGGCAAGGCCGACGATGAACGGCAACATGCCGATGGCCAGCGATACCGAGATGATGAAGTAGTAAACCGCGCTTGCCATCAGAAATGCGGTTCCCCAGTTGAGCAAGGGAGATATCGTGAAGAATTCGTCAGGTATTGGCAGCATCCACAGGATGCCCACGGTGCCGAGCACAACCATCGGCACTGCCGCCCAATAAACTGCCGGGTAGCTGAGGTCGCTGTGTGTCTCTTCATAGCGTTTGAGCCAGCTGTGGGTCTCAGTCATGGCAATATCCGGCGTCGTGGCCGGCCATTCTACATAAGCGTTGCCGTTAAGTGTCTGTTCAGCCGCGCCGCTGCCAAATATGCGGTGTAGAATTCACCCGAGCGTCCGGCACGTGCCCGCTCGACAAACGGAGAAAGCATTATGAATATCGGAGTATTGCGGCTTGCCGTACTGGCCGCGGCTGTTATTGTCGGTGGTTGTCAGAGCTTTGACGCCTATACGGGCGAAGAGAAAACCAGCAAGACGACGCGCGGCGCGCTCATCGGGGCTGCGGCCGGTGCCGTGGTAGGTTTGGTGTCGGGAGACGACGCGGTAGAGCGGCGTAAGCGCGCCCTGATCGGTGCAGGCGTCGGCGCGCTGGCCGGCGGATCCATCGGCTATTACATGGATCGACAGGAGGCCAAACTCCGTGCGGAGCTTGAAGGCACCGGCGTCAGCGTTACGCGTATTGGCGATAACATCACGCTCAACATGCCCGGTAACGTTACGTTTGCGACCAACAGCTCGGATCTGAGCCCCGCGTTTTTCGAAGTGCTCAACTCGGTTGGCAAGGTACTGAAGGAGTTTAACCAAACGGTCGTCGAGGTCGCGGGACACACCGACAATACCGGCACCGAGGAATACAATCAGGGCCTGTCCGAGCGCCGTGCGTCGTCCGTGTCGCAGTACCTCAAAACACGAGGCGTGTTGGATAAGCGCCTGATTATGCTAGGCATGGGCGAGCTGCGGCCGGTTGCTGACAACGGGTCGCCGGACGGCCGTCAGGCAAATCGCCGCGTCGAGATCACGATGGTCCCGGTGACCGCGGGGTAAGCGAAAAATCCGAACGCGCTACACCAAGAGCGATACGGATAGCTGGATCGAGGAACGCGGCTTCGTTACGCGTCTGATATCGGATGACGATGACGGTTCCCGGCACCAGCGATTCGTTCTGCAGATCGGTAATCGTCAAACGCTGCTTATCGCGCACAATATCGATCTTGCAAAACGAGTTCCGTTAGGGCTTGGTGACCGGGTGCGATTTCGCGGTATGTACGAATGGACCGAACTCGGCGGGCTGGTGCACTGGACGCACCACGACCCGCTGGGTATCGAAGACGGCGGCTGGATCAGGTACCGACGTAAGGTCTTTCGCTAGACAGCCATCGCTGTACGAAGCTTCTTGATCGCATTCGTCTCGATCTGACGAATGCGTTCAGCTGATACGCCGTACTCACCCGCGAGTTCGTGCAGTGTTTGCTTATTATCGGTTAGCCAACGACTTTCGAGAATATGCCGGCTGCGATCATCGAGTGTCTTGATTGCTCTGTTCATCCGGTGTGTAGCGTCGTTATGCCAGTCGGTCTTTTCGACCAGCGCGGCCGGGTCGGCATCAGGGCTCGGCAGATAGGCGGCCGGAGTAAATGAACGTTCGTCGTCCGCGTCGGGAGACGGATCGAAAATCGAATCACGGGCACTCAGGCGCCGCTCCATTTCGGTCACTTCCTTGGGAGTAACGCCAAGATCTTTTGCAACGGCCTGGGTCTCTGCGTGCGACAACCATGCAAGGCTCTTCTTGGACTTGCGCAGATTAAAGAACAGCTTGCGTTGCGCTTTTGTCGTTGCAACTTTAACGATGCGCCAGTTCTTGAGAACAAACTCGTGAATCTCGGCGCGAATCCAATGCACAGCGAACGAGACAAGGCGCACACCGTACTCAGGATCGAAGCGCTTAACGGCTTTCATGAGACCGACGTTACCTTCCTGAATCAGGTCACCGAGCGGCAAACCATAGCCGGTGTAGCCTTTGGCAATGTGCACGACGAAACGCAGATGCGCCATGACCAGGTCGCGCGCGGCGTCGAGGTCCTCGTCGTTACGGAAACGATGCGCAAGAGACTGCTCGTCTTCCTTGCTTAGCACAGGAAAAGCGCCCACGGCATGGATGTAAGCGTCGAGACTGCCTACCGGCCCTGCCAGCATGAGATCACGATCAATGGTTGCGACGGCTGTAGTCATTTAGCACCTTCAGTTACATAGCCAATTTTAGCACTCGCGGGGTTAGAGTGCTAACAAGTCCGTTGGTTCCGCAAAATGGGCCGTATTTTAATCAATAAAAACAGTGTGTTAGCGACTAAGCCGGGGCGGGCTCCGATTGAATCGGGACTCAGCGAGGCTCTATCCGTCGCATGTGGCGCGCAGCCGCGAACCAGGACCCGACGAGCCCTAGCCCGATACCGATGGCCAGAATAGACAGGCTTTCGTTGCGGCTCAGGGCCAGAATCGCAACGCCGCTCTGGTACAGGCCGGCAAGTCGCGCGGCCGGCTGTTCGAGCAGAAACAAGCCGTATTGCACGAGCGCAAGCGCAAGCAAACCGCCAAACAGCCCGTACCAGAAACCGGACCAAAGAAACGGCCGGCGAACGAAGGCGTTACTGCCGCCGATAAGTTTTGTGACTTCTATTTCTTCACGACGATTCTGAATGTCGAGTCGAATGGTATTGCCAATAATCACGATGATTGCCACACCCAGCAGCGATGCGCCAATCAAGATCCCTTGCCGGACGATATCGAGGATCGCGTGAAAACGTTGCACCCATTCAGTGTCCACCTGCACCACGTCTGCCTCCGGCAGGTTGCCGAGTTCTTCCTGCAACAGAATCATCGATGCGCTCGTATTTGCCGGACCTGGGCGGACGACGAGAGTGTGCGGCAATGGGTTTTCTGACAAGTGATCAAGCGCCTGTCCAAAACCCGACTGTTGTTTGAACTGGGTTAGCGCTTCGCCAGCCGTAATCAGCTTTACGGATTCGACGTCCGCCCTCTGCTCGATAAGTCTCGCAAGCCCTTGCGCCTCACTCTCAGAAATACTGCGGTTGAGATAAATCGAAAAGTCGAGTGCGTTATCCCAGCTGTCGCTGACGGCCCGGGCATTCTTGACAATTAGATTGAGCGCGGCAGGAATGGCAAGCGTCACCGCGATCACAAGAATGATCATCAGACTCGCGAAAGGCTGACGCACGAGCCGGCCGAGTGATCCGATGGACGTGCTGACGTGGCGCGTGAGCCAGATCGTCATCGGCCCCGATCGGCGGACCGGCGCAACGGCGTCCGAGTGACGCGTTACTGCCATGACGGGTCCTCCTCTTGCTCGCTGATCAGCCTGCCATCCTCGAGTGCAATCCTCGAGCATCCCATGCGGTCGATCAGCGACAGATCATGACTTGCGATCAGCAACGTCACGCCGACTTCGTTGAAGCG
>CAMYMP010000161.1 GCA_947259435.1 uncultured Woeseiaceae bacterium | reverse complement strand
CGATAAAACCGGCTCCGCCGGTGACAAGTAACGTCAAGTCGCTAATCTCCCAAAGCGCTATCGCTTGAAATGATCCTCAAGCACCTGCGCAACGCAGCTCGTCAGGCGTTTTCCGGTTTCGATGTGCAGGAATTCGTTCGGTCCGTGGGCATTGGATTTCGGGCCGAGCAGCCCCGTGATCAGGAACTGCGCTTCCGGGAACTTTTCGCCGAGCATGCCCATGAACGGAATCGTCCCACCGGTTCCCATGTACATCGAGGGTTTGCCGAAAAACGCTTCGGAGGCTTTGTTCATCGAAGTTTCAAGCCAGTCAGCGACGGGCGGCGCGTCCCAGCCGGCCATTGTCGACTCAACCTCGAAATCCGTTTTGCACAGTGGCGGCGTATCGGAATTGAGAACCTCGCTGACTGCGGATGCCGCAAGGTCGGCGTTACAGGTGGGCGGCAGCCGGAAAGAAAGTTTCAGTGTGTTGAATGGCAGCTGCACGTTACCGGCGTCGACCAAAGCGGGTAATCCGTCGGCGCCCGTGATGCTCAGAGTCGGTCGCCAGGTATTGTTGAGCAGGAGTTCATGGTTCGACTCACTGGGCGACGGCGACTCCACCGCCCAGGGATATTTCTTATACGCGGAGTCGCCCAGCGTATCGGCGGCCTTTTTGGCCTGTGCGATGCGTTCTGCCGGAATGTCGACATGCAGTGCGTCCAGCGTAACGCGGCCGGTCTCCTCATCTTCGATCCGGCTGAGTAAATGACGGAGAATGCGGAAGCCCGACGGCACGACGCCGCTTGCGGAACCGGAGTGTACGCCTTCCGTCAGCACGTCCGCGCGTAGCGTGCCGGTCAGGTTGCCGCGCAACGATGTTGTGCACCAGAGTTGATCGTAATTACCGCATTCGGCATCGAGACATACCACCAGGCTCGGCGAGCCGATTCGGTCTTCGAGCATGTCGATGTAATAGGGTAAGTCGAAGCTGCCGCTTTCCTCGCAGCCTTCGATGATCACGATACAGTGCGCGTGCGGGATGCCCTGTTCCTGCAGCGCCCTGATCGCTGTCAAAGAGCCGAAGGTCGCGTAACCGTCGTCGGCACCGCCGCGGCCATAGAGCTTGCCGTCCCTGATCGTGGGCGTCCATGGATCGAGATCTTCGTCCCAGCCGCTGAACTCGGGCTGCTTGTCGTAATGCCCATACAACAACACGACATCGTCAGATGCGCCGGGTATGTCGATGAACAGTATCGGGGTGCGGCCTTCGATACGCACGATCTCGATCTGCATGCCTTCGATCGGCTGTTGCTTCGACCAGGCCTCGAGCATTTGCACGGCTTTTTCCATGTGGCCATGTTTCTCCCAGTCCGGATCGAAGCTCGGCGACTTGTTCGGGATCTTGATGTATTCACTGATCTCGGGAACGATCGACGTGTCCCACATACCGTTGACGAATTCGGCTGTTTTACTGGTATCCATGCGTACTTGCCTTTTGCTTGCGTATGTTCAGAAGGAGCTTAGCGAACGGTAAAGGGTCTGCGTCATCTTCTCGGTTGTAATGAAACCCCAGTTCCATTTCTCGTGATAGTCGGAGAGCGGGTTTGCCGTAAGCACTTCCTCTTCCGACTTGCCCGCGAGAACCAGTGTTTCTACGCGCGATTGGGCGTCTACCAGCATGTCTACGGCGGCTTGCAGATCCGCTTTGCTGGCGAGCGGGCCGTGACCCGGAATGATCATCGTTTCATCATCCGCTATTTCGATAATACGACGTTGTCCGGCGATAAAACCGGCCACGCTGCCGCCGCTGTCGAGATCGATGAACGGAAACATGTAGTTAAAGTGCAGATCGCCCGCGTCAATGACGTTGACATCACGGAAGTGGATAACCGCGTCGCCGTCCGTATGCGCGGCCGCAACATGAAAAACGTGAGTTTCGTGTCCGTTGACGTAAAAAGTGACGGCATCAGCGAAAGTGACGACCGGCAAGCCACCCGCACCGCCTGCGTCATCAGGTTTCTCTACAAGTCGCTTGCGCAGATTGTCGTGCGCAACAATCAATGCACCGTTTTCTGCCAGCGCCGCGTTCGATCCCACATGATCGCCGTGTACGTGCGTGTTGACCACGAAATCAACAGGCCGCCCGGCCAGCTTCTGTATCGTTTCCATCAGGTTGGCCGTAATCGGTGCCATGCCATCATCGACGAGCAGGACGTGCTCGTCGCCGACCAGCAGCCCCATATTGGAGCTGAAGCCGTCTGCGCCTTCGAGCATGTAGATGCCCGGAACAACCTCGGTCGACTTGATGGTCGTCGCCATTTGCTGGGCGTGGGCTCCGGCAGATAGCGCGAGCAATAGAAGCGGCAGCGTGCCTTTGTTCATCGTTTGACTCCCGTTTTTATTGGTTACTCGGAAACGAAAACTGCGCTTTCTCACGCACGCCGCCGGACGGCCAGCGCTGGGTGATCGTCTTGCGACGCGTATAGAAGCGTACACTGTCAGGGCCATAGGCGTACAGGTCGCCGAACAATGAGCGCTTCCAGCCCCCGAAGCTGTGCAGCGCCACGGGTACCGGCAGAGGTACGTTGATGCCAACCATGCCGACCTGAATGTTGTCTGCGAAATACCGCG
This sequence comes from uncultured Woeseiaceae bacterium, assembly GCA_947259435.1. Next base: position 1,856 of record CAMYMP010000161.1, on the reverse strand, counting down.
CGGCTTCTCCGTCGCGCGTGAATATGCACGTGCCGTTGCCATACTCGTGATTGTCGATCAGCTGCATTGCCTGCTCTTGCGACTCGGCGCGTACGACGCACAGCACCGGGCCGAAGATTTCTTCCTGATAGATGCGCATATCCTGCGTCACCCGATCGAACAGGCAGGCACCGAGAAAGAACCCGTCCTCATGGCCATCGACGACCAGACTTCGGCCGTCGACGACCAGATCGGCGCCTTCTTCTATGCCGAGGTCGACAAAACCCCTCACCTTCGCATGATGAGCCTCTGTGATCAGCGGACCCATGTTGTTACTCGTGTCCGTGCCGGCGCCAACTTTGAGGCCCTCGAGCTCCGTCTGGAGCTTGCTAACCACCTCATCAGCGGTCTCGTCACCGACGCACACTGCAACCGAGATCGCCATGCAGCGCTCACCGCAGGACCCGTATGCGGCGCCCATGAGCGCATTGACCGCATTGTCGATGTCGGCATCCGGCATCACGACGGCATGATTCTTTGCGCCGCCCAGGGCCTGCACGCGCTTGCCGTTTTTCGTGCCCGTCGCGTAGATATACTCGGCGACCGGTGTCGAACCGACGAAGCTGACAGCCTGCACGCGCGGGTCTTCGAGCAGTGTGTCGACTGCTTCCTTGTCGCCGTTGACTACGTTGTAAACGCCGTCAGGCAAGCCGGCCTCTTTGAGAAGGTGTGCTACGAGCATCGGCGCGCTCGGGTCTTTTTCGGATGGTTTCAGTACGAACGTGTTACCGCAGGCGATCGCCATCGGGAACATCCACATCGGCACCATCGCGGGGAAGTTGAACGGGGTAATGCCGGCAACGACGCCCAGCGGCTGAAACTCCGACCAGCTGTCGATATCAGGCCCGACGTTCTTGCTGTATTCACCCTTCAGCAACTCGGCGATACCGCAGGCGTAGTCGACAACCTCAACGCCGCGCGTGAATTCACCCATCGCATCGTCGAGCACTTTGCCGTGTTCGTTCGTAAGCGCTGCAACGATCTCGTCGGCGTTTTCTTCAAGCAACTGTTTGAATCGAAACATGACTTTTGCGCGCTTCGCGGGCGGCGTATTGCGCCAGGCCGGGAATGCAGAAGCGGCGGCGGCGATCGCATCTTCCACGGTGCTCTTCGATGCCATTGCCACCTGTTTCGTTATTTGGCCGGTCGCCGGGTTCGTCACCGGCAGCGGGCGATTATCGTCGGCCACGTCTCTGCCGGCGATAAAGTGCCCGACGATATTGGCCGTGTCGACGTTTTCTGCGGGTCTTGCGTTCATGATGTCTCCAGGGTCAGACGGTTCAGTCGACTGCGTCGATCACGCGACGAACGGCCTCGAACGAGCGTTGCATTTCGTCGACGTCCGAATTCAGGAATGGTGAGAATTGTAATACGTCCATGCCGTTGCGGACGACAAGATGCTCGTCCCAAAAGCACTTCTTGTGAATCTCGAGCCCGCGCGCTCCTGGCGCGTCGGGTCGTGATGCAAGTTCGATGGCACCCATCAGTCCGAAATTGCGCACGTCGACCACTTTGTCGTGATCCGCAAAGGAATGCAGAATGTCTTCGAAGGTCTGCTCCAGTGACGCCGCCTGCGCGAATGTACCCTCTTCTTTGTAGACGTCCATTACCGCGAGTCCGGCGGCAGCTGCGACCGGATGACCGGAGTATGTGTAGCCGTGGAAAAGTTCGATCATGTGCGGCGGCCCCTGCATGAATGCGTCATATATATAGTCGCGAACAATGACCGCGCCCATAGGAATGACGCCATTCGTCAGGCCTTTGGCAGTAGTAATGATGTCGGGTTTGACGCCGAATCGCTCCGCGCCGAAAGCTTT
>CAMYMP010000160.1 GCA_947259435.1 uncultured Woeseiaceae bacterium | reverse complement strand
TCGGATACGTGCCGGTAGGCCTTGTACAGCGAATCGGCGCTGTTGCCGAGCGTGCCCCGGTGCGTCTCGATCTTTTCGAACTCGGCGAGCACTTCTTCGCGCGCCTCGTTCCAGGCCTCGACCGACGGGAATAGCTCAGTGAGATTCCATGTATATTGCGGGTCAACCGCAGTTTCTTCTTCTGCCAGAACGTTGTAGACAGGCGCTGCTGATAGCAGAGTCGTTGCCAGTAATAGGACGTAACGCATCGTGGGCCTCCCACACGGTTATTGTCGTGTTCGACAAACAAGGTAAATATAGTTCCAGGTGCCGCGCTGACACACGTGGCTCGAAAGGCGGTGAAAACGCGGAGCATATGATCGCAAGTATGGTCTCATTAGAGCAAGACCGAGTTATTGGAGCCGTGCCATGAACAAGACAGCCATTGCTGTCGTAATCAGCCTGCTTGCGGGGTTCGCAGTGGGCGCCTACATAATCAGTGCGCCGAATCCCGAGCCGCTCGCCGAGTCGCGTGTCCGCCCGGGCGACTATTTTGACCAGTCGGCGGCAATCGACGAACGCATACGGGCACTGGAGGCCGCCGTTGCCGAGGAGCGCAATGCGAGACAACTGCTCGAAGAAGAGTTGCAGGTTTTGTATGCTGAAATCGAGGAGGTCGGCAGGGAACGACAGGCCAGTAGAGAACTCACGGTTGCCGAAGGACAGGATATTCGTGAAGTCAGGCGACAACGGGCGCCGCAGGTTTCGGCCGCAAACAGCTCCGAGCGACGTATAAGCCGGCTGATCGAGGCCGGTTTTTCCCCGGATCGCGCCGACTGGATTGTACGGCGCGAGGCGGAGTTGCAAATGGCGGCAATGCAGGCGCAGTTCGATGCGAGGCGCTCCGGCGAGCCTGTGAATCGCTTCGATCCGGCATTCAATTCGACTGCTGCACTGCGTGCCGAGCTGGGCGATGTCGAATACGAGCAATACCTGGAAGCCAACGGCCGATCAACCTCCGTCATGGTGGGCAGTGTCATCGAGTCGTCCCCCGGGCAGCGCGCCGGGCTGCAGTCAGGCGACCGGATCCTCAGCTACGGTGGCACACGCGTCTTCAATACCTGGGAGTTGAATCAGCAGACGATACAGGGCGAACCAGGCCAGTCTGTTGTCGTCGATATCGTCCGCGACGGCATGCCGATGCAAGTCGTGTTGCCGCGTGGGCCTATTGGCGTGTCGACAGGCCGCTTCCGGGGCGATCGCTAGGCCAACGTTCGCTTGACCATCTTGGATCGTGCTTGCCCGCGAGGGCCGCTACTGGATTAACCGGGGTCCCCCATGCAGAATGGTCCGGGGTTATTTTGAGCACGGGCTTTGGTCAAACTACGCTATACGATTCCAAATAGTTTCACGGCGCTGAGTTTGCTGCTCGGGCTCGGCTCGATCGTGACGACGCAGATTGGCCAACTTGAATTTGCGGCGTGGCTGATCGTCTGGTGCGGCCTGCTCGATACGATGGATGGTCTCGCCGCGAGACTACTCAAGGCCACGTCGAGTTTCGGTGCCGAGTTCGATTCGATGGCGGATCTCGTGTCGTTCGGCGTCGCGCCGGCGATGCTCGTCTTCAATGCCGGGCTGCAGATAGCGGGCGTCGACTTGGAATCGGGGCAGTTCTGGGTTCTCCTGACAGCTTGCGGCGTCTTCGTGTTGGCAGGCGCGATGCGCCTGGCGCGTTTCAACCTAGATACGGACAAGCCGCGGACGGGCTGGTTTGCAGGCGTGCCGATCACGGCGTGCGGCGGCGGGCTCGTCTCTTCGATGATCCTGGTCCTGATCCATCACGACGACATTGCAAGTTTGCTGCCGCTGCATCTCTACCTGCCGATAATTATGTTCGTGCTCGCGATTCTGATGGTGTCGAGATTGCGATTCCCGAAAGCCATCATCCGCAAAAGCATGATCATTAACGTTTTCATGGTTGTAAATATCGCGGGAATCTTCGTTTGCGGTATCCTCCGCATTTTCCCCGAGTATCTGTTCAGCATCGGCTTATTCCTGCTCGTCGCGGGCATCATCGCCGGCCGCATCAATCGCGACGACTAACAACAAAGGAACGCCATGAGTCCTGTTATCGCGGTTATTATCATTTATCTTGGCCTGCTCGCCGCATTTGCGATCTGGAGCCGTCGCGAAACCGGCACGCTCAAGGGTTTTTACCTCGCGGGCAAGAAACTCCCGTTCTGGGTCGTTGCATTCAGCACTAATGCGACCGGAGAAAGCGGCTGGCTGCTGCTCGGGCTGACGGGCATGGGCTATGCGGTTGGCGCACAGGCTTACTGGGTAGTTGTCGGCGAAATAACAGGCATATTCCTGTCCTGGACTCTCGTTTCGCGGCGCCTCAAGCGACTCAGTGACGATACCGATTCGATCACGGTGCCCGATGTGCTCGCGGCAAAGTTCGAGGACCGCTGGCACCTGATTCGTGGTATCGCTGTCATCATCATCCTGACGATGGTAACGACGTACGTAACCGCCCAAATGGTTGCGTCGGGCAAGGCGCTCAACGGTTTTCTCGGTATCGATTACGAAATCGGCGTCGTTGTAGGCTCGGCCATAATCATCGCTTACACCTTCGTGGGCGGTCACAAGGCTGTCTCGTATACCGATGTCCTTCAAGGCGTACTGATGTTGCTGGGCCTGATATTCGTGCCGCTCGTTGCTATCAACGCGGCCGGTGGCTGGGACAGCATGGTGGAAAACCTGGCCGCGCAAGATCCTGATCTGGTCAACGTATTCTCTTTGACGGATAAGGGCGTTTCAGGATGGGTTGCGGCTGCGAGTTTCGTCGCTATCGGGCTTCCATTTTTGGGCGTGCCACAGTTGCTCGTGCGTTACATGTCGACAAAGAACGATGACGAGCTCAGGAAAGCCCGTTGGGTGTCTGTCTTCGTCATGCTGTTTTTCACGTTCGGCGCTGTTACGGCCGGCATCGCCGGCAGGGCGCTGTTTCCCGGTCTCGAGGACTCCGAGAAAATATTCCCAACCCTGTCGAGTGAACTGTTCTCGCCACTCGTTGCCGGAATCCTGCTGGTCATAGTCCTGTCGGCGATCATGTCGACAGCCGATTCCCTGCTGCTGCTGGCTTCCTCGGCCATCGTTCGCGATACGATGCAACAGATACTCGGCAGCGAGAAAACCGACCATCAACTCGCCGGCTACGGCAAGATCGTGACGATATTGATTGGCATCGTCGGCATCGCCGTCGCGATCCCGGACGCCAAGTTCATATTCGATTTCGTGCTCTACGCCTGGTCCGGCCTCGGGGCGGCGTTCGGGCCAACCTTGATCTGTCTGCTGTACTACAAGAAAACGACGTGGGCAGGCGTCGCCGCCGGCATGACGGCGGGCTTCGGCACGAGCATCGTATGGGTCGAGGTGTTCAAGGAACAGACGCACGATCTGTACGAGGCGATCCCGGGCTTCATCGCGTCTTTTGCCGTGACGTACCTCGTCAGCGCGATGACCCACAAACCGGCAGCACAGAAGAGCGATGGCTGAAAGCAATTCGCCCTCGTCCGACTATAAGCATTAGCAGCAACTGAATCAGTGGTATGCCGGGAGCGCGGTTCTGAGCAGCCCGCTGGAGCAGGAATTCGGGGACCTGCAGTCCGGCCTGAAGAAGGCTGAAGAGGCTGTCAAGCAAGACATCGACCGTCTGTTTTAGTATCCTGCGGTGCAACTATAAGTAGACCGGCTGCGGACAGTTGCTGCCGGCGACAAAAATCGCGTTGATCAACCAAAGGATGCTTGAAGTATGCCTTTTGCCGTTGTTTTGATCCTGCTAGTTATCGGCTCCCTGGTCTTTCACGTTCTCAGCCCCTGGACTTTCACGCCGCTGGCATCCAACTGGGGCATGATCGATTTCACGATCGACATTACGTTCTGGGTGACCGGTGCAGTCTTCGTCGCGGTAAACCTGTTCATGGCGTACTGCGTGATCAAGTTCCGCTACAAGAAAGGGGCGCGGGCCACCTACGAACCCGAGAACAAGAAACTCGAGTCCTGGCTCACCTGGCTTACTGCCGTGGGCGTTGCGGCGATGTTGACTCCGGGCTTGTTCGTCTGGGCGCAGTTTGTGGAAGTCCCGGAAGAAGCCCATGTCGTGGAGGCGGTCGGCCAGCAGTGGCACTGGAGCTACCGCTATCCGGGCGATGACGGCAAATTCGGGGAGGTCGATGCCGAGCGCATCAGCGGCGACAATCCGTTCGGCATGGATCCGGACGATCCCAACGGTCAGGACGATGTTCTGGTCATGCACCCTGAAGCACGGCTGCCGGTGAATAAGCCTGTCAAGTTTGTGCTGCGTTCGAAAGACGTATTGCACGATTTCACGATCACCCAGTTCCGCGTCAAAATGGACCTCGTTCCGGGCATGCAAACCTATCTTTGGCTGACGCCGACCGAGACGGGCCGATTCGAAGTCCTGTGTGAGGAACTCTG
>CAMYMP010000159.1 GCA_947259435.1 uncultured Woeseiaceae bacterium | reverse complement strand
TTGAAACGGAAGGAAAAAGTTGGTCGGGGTGAGAAGATTCGAACTTCCGGCCCCTGCCTCCCGAAGGCAGTGCTCTACCAGGCTGAGCTACACCCCGTTACGGTTTCAGGATCGTCGTTGTACGGCAAAATCGGCAACGGCGATAAGAGCCTGTTTGTAGTCCGAGTCGGGAACGTCGGACAAAGCTGCTATTGCCGTATCGGCGGCCTCCTGAGCGCGCGCCGCAGTGTACTGGAGGGCACCCGTCGATTCAATGATTGCGGTAATACTCTCGAGTTGATTCAGGCCGCCCTCGAGAATGGCATTACGGATCAACTCCTTATCCTCGGCAGAGCCTTTCTGCATGGCGTAGATCAGCGGCAACGTCGCTTTGCCTTCGGCCAGATCATCGCCCAGGTTTTTGCCGAGTTCATCGGCGCTGGCGCTGTAATCGAGCGCATCGTCGACGAGCTGAAAAGCGGCCCCGAGATTCTGGCCGTAAGTGATCATTGCGGCCTCGTCGCCCGGATCACGGTCGGCAAGCACCGCCGCAATCTGTGCGCCGGCCTCAAATAGCCGCGCGGTCTTTCGATAGATCACCTGCCGGTAAGCTTCTTCGGTCGTGTCCGGATCATGCACGTTCATGAGTTGCATGACCTCGCCGGCAGCGATTGTGTTGGTTGCATCGGCCAGGATCTGCATGACACGCATGCTGTCGATGTCGACCATCATCTGAAACGCCCGCGAGTAAAGGAAATCACCCACCAGCACGCTGGCCTGGTTGCCGAAAACGGTGTTTGCCGTGTCTCGGCCACGTCTTCTTGCGGAGCTGTCGACAACGTCGTCGTGCAGCAAGGTGGCCGTATGAATGAACTCAATGATGGCGGCCGATCGGACATGCTGCTCGCCCTCATAGCCGAGCGCGCGTGCCGCCAGCAACACGAGCAGCGGCCGCAGACGCTTGCCACCGCTCGTGACGATGTATTGCGATACCTGCGCGACGAGCGCGACGTCGCTCTCGAGGCTCTTCGATATCAGCCGGTCGACGGCCTGCATGTCGTCCCGCGCGAGCGCGACAACGTCGTCGAATGTCCGGGTATCGGGGGAAGGCTCTACGGCTTGCATGAGAATCCGCATGATGCCTGAATTGCCCGTTTTTGGCGACCGGCCCGGCACCTGGACGGCTTCAACTCCACAATCGCAACCCTTTGAATTAAAGACTAAAATTGATGGCCCCCGACGTTGACCCGGAGCGGGGTTATCTATAGAATTCCCGCTCCTTTGTGGCAGCCGCCAGAGATGCGCTCGTGTGGCGACCCGGCAGCCACAAATAATCACTTAATTCTCAGTGAGTTGCGTGATCCATGCGACTCGCGGTATGGAGCAAGATACGATGTATGCGGTTTTTCGCAGCGGCGGCAAACAGTACCGCGCGGCCAAGGGCGATGTTCTGCGCCTCGAAAAGATCGAGGGCGACGAAGGCGCCACGGTCAAGTTTGACGAGGTTCTGCTGGTCGGCGAGGGCAGCGACATCAAGGTCGGCAGCCCGACGCTGTCCGGCAGCACGGTCAGCGCCAAGGTTGTTCGCCAGGGCAAGAGCAGGAAGGTGTCTGTCGTCAAGTTCAAACGTCGCCAGAACTATCTGCGCCAGGGTTCGCACCGGCAGTTTTTCACCGAGGTGGAGATCACGGGCATAACAGGTGCGGGGGCGAAGAAGGCCGCAGCAAACACGGAAGTAGCTGAGAAGCCTGTCGCAAAAGAAGCGGCGCCGAAAAAAGCCGCTGCCAAAAAGCCGGCCAAGAAAAAGGCCGCGAAAAAAGTAGCGAAGAAAGCGGCGGCCAAGAAGCCGGCCGCCAAGAAAGCGACATCCAAAAAGGCATCCAAGAAAAAGGCTGCCAAAAAGAAGTAATGAATTTAGCGAAGGTACGGATCCATGGCACATAAGAAAGCAGGCGGCAGCAGCAAGAACGGTCGCGATTCAGAATCCAAACGACTGGGCGTCAAGATGTACGGTGGCCAGGCCGTTGTGGCGGGCAACATCCTCGTGCGTCAGCGCGGCACGCGCTTCCACGCCGGTACCAACGTTGGCATCGGCCGTGATCACACCTTGTTCGCGAAAAAAGACGGGCACGTGAAGTTCGAAAAGAAGGGCCCGAAAAACCGCCAGTTCGTGAGCGTGGTTGACGCATCGTAGGAGGGCATTTCAGCTCGATCGCCCGCTTCGCGGGTTCCTGCAAAACCCCGCTGCGTGCGGGGTTTTTCGTTCATAGCGCTAGAATCCAGACATGAAATTCGTCGATGAAGCCACAATCCGGGTACAGGCAGGTAACGGGGGTCACGGTTGCATGAGCTTCCGGCGTGAGAAATACGTCGAGCGTGGCGGTCCGGATGGCGGTGACGGCGGCCACGGTGGCAGCGTCTATCTCGTCGCGGATCCGGCATTGAACACGCTCGCCGATTTCCGCGTGGCGAGACGATTTCGTGCTGAATCCGGGCAGGGCGGTGCAGGCCGTAACAAGACCGGCCGATCGGGCGATGATCTGGACGTCAAAATTCCTTGCGGCACGGTGGTGCACGACGTTGATACCGGCGAACTCATCGGTGATTTGACCGAGCCCGGCCAACGGCAGAAGGTGGCCGAAGGCGGGCGCGGCGGTCTGGGCAATACGCGTTTCAAGAGTAGTGTGAATCGGGCGCCAAGAAAGATAACGCAGGGTACCCAGGGTGAAGGCCGGCACCTGAGTCTTGAGCTCAAAGTACTGGCTGATGTCGGTCTGCTCGGCATGCCGAACGCGGGTAAGTCGACGCTGATCAGCGCGATGTCGCAGGCAAAACCGCGTATTGCCGACTATCCGTTCACGACGCTGCATCCCAATCTGGGCGTTGTGCGGGTCGGCCGCCTGCAGAGTTTCGTCATGGCGGACGTTCCGGGACTGATCGAGGGCGCCTCGGAAGGCGCGGGCCTCGGCATTCAGTTTCTCAAGCATCTGCAACGCACGGGCTTGTTGCTGCACCTGGTCGATATCGCACCGATCGACGGCTCTGATCCGGCCGAGACCGTCAAAGCGATCGCAAATGAGCTCGGTAATTTTTCAGAAGATCTGGCCGAAAAGCCGCGCTGGCTTGTCATCAATAAGATCGATCTATTGAGTAGCGATGATCTCGCCGCGGCCCGCGACGCGCTGCTCAACAAGCTGGACTGGAAAGGGCCGGTATTCGAGGTCAGTGCCGCGACCGGCGCCGGCACGGATGCGCTGGCTCGGGCGATTATGCGTGAGCTGGAGGACGAGTCCGAGGTTTAGTTCTCGTCGGGTTTGTAATTGAGTTCGCAGGTCTGATCGAGATAATCATCGTACTTGGCAACGGGCGGTTCGCTCTTGCGCTTTTTGACCGCACGAATGGCCCAGATAGCGACAGCGATACCGATCGCGATGCCCAGGTAAATGAAGGTCGTCGTCGACATAGCCGTGCCCTCGGAGAGTCTTGAGCTTTCAGTATCCTCCCCCAGGCACGCCAAAAGTGGTACGCAGGTCACAAAAAAGCCGCCAAAAGGCGGCTTTTTGTTGAAATCCGGGACTGCGTCGTCAGGCGCTGAGTGCTTTGATGCGTTTGTTCAGACGGCTCTTGTGGCGGGCCGCTTTGTTCTTGTTCACGATACCTTTGTTGATCATGCCGTCTATGACAGGCACAGCTTCTTTGTACGCAGCCTGGGCCGCGTCCTTGTCACCTGCATCGCAGGCTTTGACGACGTTTTTGATCTTGGTGCGCATCAGAGAGCGCATGCCCATATTGTGCTTGCGGGTCTTTTCGGCCTGGCGGGCGCGCTTTCTGGCTGACTTGATGTTTGCCACTGGTAATACCGTGTCCTGGGTCAAAGAGCCGCGTATTATTCGTGCCCGGGAGGGCATTGTCAATGACTATCCCCACGGTGCTTTTGAGCGCCCCCGACCACTGGCTAAATGACTGATTTTATGAAAATTTTGGGCTAAACTCGGTGGCCGTATGACACGCAAAAAGGTCTCCGGGTTTAAGCTAATCCTCAAAACGTCGGTTGTCAGTAGCATGACGCTGCTGTCACGCATCCTCGGGCTCGTTCGCGATGTGGTTTTTGCCCGTTACTTTGGTGCCTCCCTCGTCATGGACGCGTTCCTGGTCGCCAACCGAATCCCGAATATGCTGCGGCGATTTTTCGCCGAGGGCGCCTTCTCACAAGGCTTCGTGCCGGTCATGGCGCGCTATCGCGAAAAGCACAGCCACGAGGATGCGCGGGAGTTCGTCGACTCGGTCGCGGGCACATTCGGTTTGATCCTGTTCCCGGCTTCATCGGCGAGGACGGCCGCTTCGATCTCGCAACATTGATGCTGCGGTTCACTTTTCCCTATCTCTTCTTTGTCTCGCTGACCGCGTTCGCAGGCGGCATCCTGAACACCTACGGACGGTTTGGTGTGCCGGCATTCACGCCCGTGATACTGAACATCGTGTTGATCGCCGCGGCGATCTGGCTTTCGCCGCTTCTCGATGAACCGGGCATGGCACTGGCGTACGCGGTGCTGGTTGCAGGACTCCTGCAGCTCCTGTTCCAGGTTCCGTTTCTGTTGCAGATCCGTGCGCTGCCGCGGCCGAAGTGGGCCATCCGGCACGAGGGCGTGCGGCGCGCCGGCAAACTGATGCTGCCCGCAATCTTCGGCTCGTCGGTGGCGCAACTGAACGTGCTGCTCGGCGGCATCATCGCGTCGCTGCTCGGCGTTGGCAAAATCAGTTTGCTGTATTACTCAGACCGGCTCATGGAGTTCCCGCTCGGGCTGTTCGGTATCGCGCTTGCCACCGTGACTTTGCCGTATCTGTCGCGGCAGTACGCTAACGAATCGCATGACGAGTTTACAGCAACGCTCGACTGGTCGATGAAGCTCGTCATGCTGATTGCCGTGCCGGCTGCGATCGGTCTTATCGTACTTGCAGAGCCGCTCGTTGCAACGATCTTCTATGGCGGCGTGTTTAGTGCAGATGACGTGCGCATGACCGCTTTGGCATTGCAGGCGTTCGCGGTTGGTCTGGTCGGTTTTTCGTACGTCAAGATTCTTGCGCCGGCCTATTTCGCGCGTGAGGATACGAGAACGCCCGTTCGTATGGGTCTGATAGCGCTGGCAGTCAATTTCCTGCTGAGCGTGTCATTGGCCTGGTATCTGACCAGCATCGGCTTCGCCGCCACGCACGCGGGGCTCGCGCTTGCGATCTCGGTGGCCGCCTTGCTCAACGCGTACCTGCTGTTTCGCGGGCTGCGCCAGCAGGCTGTGCTCATGCTGTCCACAGGCTGGGGGACTCTGCTGGTGCAGGTACTCGTCGCGAATATCGTGATGGGGGTGGCACTTTATTATGTCGGCCGGCCATTGGCCTGGTGGCTGGACGCTACGGTGCTGGAACGCTCTGCCTGGCTCGGTGTCAGCATCGTCGCGGGCGCCGTTGCCTATTTCGCGGTCCTGTTCGCGCTCGGCCTGCGGCCGTCGAAACTTGGAATAAGGCATCACTAGTGCGGCTCGTACGTCATCTGATCGATATGCCTTATGCTGCTCTTGCCAACGGCAGCGTTGTGACGATCGGTGCCTATGACGGGCTGCATCCCGGCCACGAGCACCTGCTGGGCAGGGTGATCGCTGCGTCGCGGGAGCGAGATTTGCCGTCGGTCGTCATGAGTTTCGAGCCAACACCGAAAGAATTCTTTTCGGCTGACGCTCCGCCCGCCAGGCTGATGCGCTTTCGCGAGAAGTTTGATGCGCTCGCCGCACACGGCATCGAAATTTTCTACTGCCCGAGGTTCGCACAGCCAATGCGCGACATTAGCGCGGATGATTTCATCAGGCGCATCCTGATTCACGGAATGTGCATGCGCCACCTCGTTATCGGCGACGATTTCCACTTCGCCCGTCGACGCGAGGGCAACATTACACAGCTGCAGCGCGCCGCCCGCGCACTCGATTACACGGTGGAGCAGGTACCGAGCGTCATCGTCGATGGCGTGCGAGTCAGCAGCACGGCGATTCGCGAGGCGCTCGCAGCCGGAGAGATGCAGCGGGCGACTGCCTTGCTCGGACGCCCTTATCGAATGTCCGGCAGGATCGTCAAAGGAGAGAAAGTCGGCCGGACGCTGGGTTATCCGACCGCGAACGTCGAATTGAGGCGTCGCCAAAGCGCCGTAATGGGGATATTTGCGGTGCACGTTTCGGGCCTGCCCGGCGGACCAAGAGATGCCGTTGCCAGTGTCGGTACGCGACCGACCTTTGCTGGCACGAAACCGCTGCTCGAGGTTCATATTTTCGATTTCCATGAAGATATCTACGGCCGGTACATTCATGTTGACTTCATCGCTCGCCTGCGCAGCGAGGTCAAATATGAAACGGTAGAGGAATTAGTTGCGCAGATGCATCGTGACGCCGACAATGCACGATCAGCTCTGGCAGCAGCGGGGTAAGGCGTGAGCGATAAC
>CAMYMP010000158.1 GCA_947259435.1 uncultured Woeseiaceae bacterium | reverse complement strand
AATTGGCCAGCAACCGGTAGCCCCGTTTCGGCAGTGTTTCAATCGGGTTGTAGTCGGCCGAACCCGGCTCCTCGCTGATCTTGCCCAGCGCATTGCGCAGCTGATAGATACAACGGCTCAGCGTGTGCTCCGTTACGATCACCCCGGGCCACACTGCTTCCATCAGCTCGTCCCTCGAGACCACCTGGCCGGGATGTTTGGAGAGAACGGCGAGCACCTCCATCACTCTGGGTTCCAGGCGCACTGTGCCGCCCGGACCGGCGACCGTGCCCTCGCGGGGATCGACGCTGAATCTGGAGGCCGCGTGCGCCTCGGTACCCATGATTCGCCTCTCAGCCATCTGATCGTCATAAATAGCTAACACGCAGCATAGACCGCAACAAGCCGGAGTTGTACCTAGTGCCGGCGATGCCGCCAGCCCAATGATGCAGATCGGCGATCCCGGCGGGATTTCCAAGAGAACCCGGATCTCCAGGGTCCCGAGAAAGAAATCAGGCAGAAATCAAACCGTCATCAAGCGGTACCCGGACAGGGCATGTTCAATCAATGCTGGGGAGGCGATTGACAGAAGCCGATTCGCAGCCTCGAAGACAGGGAAGAAATCCTACATTGGATGTGCAATTCGCTAAGAGGTGTCGTCATGAACAGAAAATTATCTCAATGGCGTTTTCCGGGCCTGGCTTTTCTGGTCCTGCTCAACGCCTGTTCCGGAGGAGATGTCAACATAGGAGTGGACGGGTCGATCGTACCACCACTGCCGCCCATGCAGACCAGCGAGGCCATTACAGCGCAAGGAGCGATCACAGGCTTGGGTGACGTAATCGTCAACGACGTCCGGTACGCTGCCAATGCGGCAACAGTCACGATCAATGGTCAACCGGGCACATTGTCGGATCTCAGGCACGGCCAGATCGTCACAGTGCGCGGTCGAATCAACAACTTCGGCCTGTCAGGGACAGCCGACAGCATTCGCTTTGATGCCGACTTGATTGGACTCGTCGAAAACGTCGATGCTGGCAACGGCCGCATGACCGTGATGGGTCAAACCGTGAAATGTGATGCGGATACGCTATTCGCAGCGGGAATCGATCCGGCCACGTATGCCGGACTTTCAGTCGGAAGCATCGTGCAGATCAGTGGCTACCGAGATGCCGCGGGCGCACTCAGAGCATCGCGGATAGAACCGGATGCCGCGAACGCCGAACTGCAGATCATCGGCAAGGTTGCGTCTCTTGACCTCGCAAACCTGTTGTTCACCATCAATGGGTTGACTGTCGACTACAGTAGCGCCGTGTATATCAACCTGCCGGGCGGTGCGCCGAACAATGACATGATGATCAAAGCCATCGGGACGATGTCGGGTGGCCTTTTCGACGTCGAACGGCTTGTCACTGCTCCCGAACTGGTTGGCAGCAACGGCCAGCGTGTTCAGGCTGCCGGGGTAATTACCCGCTTCAACTCGCCGACCGATTTTGACATCAATCACCATGCCGCCCGCGCCGATAGTGGCACCGGGTACCGCAACGGCAACGCGGCTGACTTGGCCCTGAATGCAGAGGTGGTCATTGATGGCGACTTCACGGCTGGCGGACGGATCAAGGCCAACAGGGTCACGTTTGGCCGTCTCAACCACAACACGGTGACGCTGGATTTCAACTTCACCGACTTCACTGAGATATCAGTACCGACCGTTTTCAATGTTACGGTCACACAGGGTCCGGACCATTCGGTCGAGGTCATGGTGAATGAGAATGTCGCCAATCGCATTGACGTTACGCAGAGCGGCTCGAGGCTGAATATCGCATTGCTTTCAGGAGATGGCAACATCGACAGGCTCGATGCGTTTGTAACTTTGCCAGTGCTGAACAGAATCGACCTGACAGGAGTTGTAAATGCTACATTGAACGACTTCAATCAGACACAGATGACGGTCAACGTTGCTGGCGTGAGTCGGCTGTATGGCAATGCACTGATGATCGCCAACCTGACAGCTAACGTCAGCGGCGTCAGTCAGCTGAGCTTCGGAGATACTAGTCCGATCGGCAATGCCAGCATTGACGTAAGTGGTATTAGTCAGGCAACGCTGAATATGGACGTTGGGTCCACAATGACAGGGGCCGTGGGGACGGGTCAGGTTACGGGTGTATCGACGCTGTTCTACTACGGCACGAATGTTACCGTGGATGTCACTACTGACACACTTTCGTCAGTCGTAAAACTAGGGGAAACGAGACCATAAAGGCCGGGCGCGCGGTACGGAGTTGTCGTTCGGAAATTTCGTATTGCGCGCCCTTCCGCTCTGTGCGGTAGTGCTGAGATGAAGATGCCAAGAGCACCTGACGGACGACACGTTCTTCTGGTGGCCGCATCGATAGTGTTGGTCGCCCAGCCGGCGAACGCCGATCTCTGGTACGAACACTATTCCCGGGCCGAGACCGCCATCGAGAATCAGGACTGGCCGGCGGCCGTGCGCGAAATCCATGAGGCATTGGAACGAAAAGGCGACTCCGGAGCCCGTGTGCGAAGTTACGGGATGAAAGTCACGCCTTACTTCCCCTATCTGAAACTGGGCATCGCTTACTACCACCTGGATCAGTTCGACGCTGCGCTGCAAGCGTTCGAGACAGAGAAAACCTTGGGTGCCATCGCAGATTCAGAAACCGCAAGCGCAGAGCTCGAGCGCTTTCGGGCTCTTGTTCAGACAGCGCTGGCGACAGCAGCCGCCGACGAGCAGCAACGAATCCAGCAGATCGTTGAGCAGAGTATTGGCGACGCGCAGGATCTGGAAAGCCGCGAACTCTTGAACGAGGCGATGGCTGCTCTTGACACGGCACTCGCCGTGGCGCCCGATCATGTCGAAGCCCTTGAGGCCATGCGCCAGCTTCGCCTGCGGGTTGCCGACAAGGAACGCGAGGACGAGCGTGACCGGAGGGCGTCTAAACTGATCGAGGATGGTCGGGCTCTCATTCTGGCGCGTCGATACGATGAAGCGTCGAGCGTCTTGCGCCAGGCTCTGTTTCTCAAACCGAATCCCGAGATTCAGGACCTTCTCGAGGCGGCGCAGCGCAGTTTGCTGGCAGAACTCGACGTCGACGCTCAGTGGTCCGGGATCGACGCGGCACTTGAAGAAGTGCGGGCACTGGAATCCGCCGGCAGTCTTGCCGCGGCCCTCGATCGACTGCAATCGGTTCTCGTTCTGGAGCCGGACAACCAAGAGGCAAAGTCGATCCAGAGTCGGCTTATGCAAGCGCGCAAGGACGCCGAAGCGGAGCGCGCTCGGCGCGCATCCATCGAGCAACTCCTAGCAGCAGCCGAGTCGAAGTTTGAAGCCGGATCGGCAGAAGAGTCGTTATCCGCGGCGAACCGGGTCCTTGCTCTCGACCCCGGCAACGGCGTTGCCCTCAAGCAGGTTTCTCGGGCTTATGGAGTGATAAGCCAGAGACTTCTCGGTACTGGACCGAGAAGTAACATCCCGCCCGCCGTGCGCTTCGTGGATCTGCGTCGAGAGGGAGATGACGGCATGCTCGTGGAGACGGTCACGACACCGGTGTTCCGGCTAAATGGCGTAATCATTGACAACTCGCCGGTGCAGGTAGCCGCTTACGGCGAGGGTGACAGCTTGCTTGAGACGGCCCTCAACAGCCAGCCGCTCGGCGATTTCTTCGTCACCGAATTCAAGGTTGAATCAAGGCTCGAGCCTGGTCTGGCAACATTGCGGGTCGTGGCAACGGATACCGAGAACCTGGTTTCGAGCAGTGAGTATGCAGTGGTCTACGCTCGACCCTTCTTTCGGGCGCCCTGGTTCTACGCCGCGCTGCTAGGCACCATTGTCGCGCTAGGCGGTGGGGTCCTCTGGCAACGCTCCCGGCTCCAAAAACAACTGAGAACGCGCCGGTTCAACCCGTACGTCGCCGGTGCGCCGGTCCTCGATGATGAAATGTTTTTTGGTCGGCAAGAACTGGTGGACCGAATTCTGCAGACTGTTCACAACAACAGCATGCTGCTCTATGGCGAGCGCCGAATCGGCAAAACCTCTATTCAGCACAAGCTCAAGAAGCGTTTGGGTGAGCTCGACGATCCGCTGTACGAATTCCACCCCGTCTATGTTGACCTGCAGGGAACGCCCGAGACGCGATTCTTCCGAACGATCGCCGAGGACATTTTTCAGGAACTGGCCCCGGTGCTGGACGGCCTGCAGCCGGGAAAAAACATATCCGGGGATTATTCCTACCGAGACTTTGTTCGTGACGTCCGTGCGGTCTTGAAGACTCTCAATGATCGAACATCCAAAAAGGTCAGATTGGTGCTGCTCATAGACGAAGTCGACGAATTGAACGACTACGACCCACGGGTCAATCAGAAACTGCGCAGCCTCTTCATGAAGAGCTTTGCGGAGAGTCTGGTCGCAGTGGTCTCTGGTGTTGAGATCAAGAAGAAGTGGGAGCGAGAAGGCAGCCCCTGGTACAACTTCTTCGAGGAAATCGA
>CAMYMP010000157.1 GCA_947259435.1 uncultured Woeseiaceae bacterium | reverse complement strand
GTGCTCTTGAATCATCTCAGGTCACGCTGGGTTGTGAAATCTGTTCACTGAAAATCCGCGTGTCCCGTACGGAAATACTCCGCCCCAATCGAATACGTAAGAGGTCTTCCATACTCGGTTCAGCCGAGGAGGGGAGCGACGACAGACGCACGAAGTGCGCCCGCAGGGTGAGCGAAGCGAATCCATTCCGCGCCTGGCCACCATTTCCTAATGCAATTTAGAGCGCCTGGCCTATAACCAGGTTGCCGGTGGTTCGAATCTTTTTCCGACATAATTAAGGGTCGAACCGAAATAGACGACACTTTGCGTGAAAATGGGCAAAGCTAGTAGAAGACAATTCGGCAATGCCACGCCAATGTAGATACTTCATTACGTCATGGTGATGCGATAGCCGTTGTGCTTACGGATGTTTAGCACGCGGTTGTCATCGAATATCAGGTACTGACCCTTGATGCCGGCGAGGCAACCCTCGATCTCCGCATGCTTGTCAAAGCCGACACTCTTTACTTTCTCCGGGTACCGACTAACGGGATAGTTGATCGAGCAGACGGTGTCATCGGTGTCGACAAACCGCCGCAGGTCGGCGTCGAGCGTGCCAGTCAACGATGCTTTCTTAGCGACGAGGTCCGCATCGATCACCTCATTTTTCAACATGCGCTGCCAGTTTGTTCGATCGGTCAGGTGTTCTTTCATGGCGACTTCAACGACGCCGGCCGTGTAGCGATTGGGGACGCGAGCAAACACGATGGCATCGGTTGCGCCCTGATCGATCCAGCGAGTGGGCATTTGCGAGCCCCGCGTGATGCCCACCTTGACCGCGGAGCTCCTCGCGAGATAGACAATCTGCTCGACCAGGCAATGTTTCTCGGCCCATGCCATGTCTCGCGCCGCGCCTTCGTGTGCCCGGCATAGCTCCGGGCGGATAATGCATTCGCTGGACTCTGGAGCGTCCCGAAAGCACGGGTAGCAGAATCCCTGCCCGAAAGACTTCTTCATCAGCTGGCCGCAGGCAATGCAGTTGATTGTGCCGTCAAATCTCAGCTTGATGGTTTTGCCGATCTTCGCGTTCATGTCGATCGAAATGTCATCCAGCACCAGCGTGTAGTGCGCGACATCCTCGAGTCGGGTCTGCATTTTTCGCAGGTTGCCGGAAAGGTGTGCATCGGAGTTCATAGGGACCGCCAGGTCTATTCGTGGGTCGGATCAGGCGTGATTGTAGTGCATTAGGAGAGAGCTGACGTTGCCACAATCCTTCCAGGCCGAGCGGATCGGGACAGGCCAAGGCTGGTTATACAAAAATCGGTTCGACCCCTTAATGTGCGTCGGGCAGATGCACCCAGAGCGGGATTTCTTCTACGTAGTGCTCCCGCAGGGTATGATCTTCCCGGAGGTAAGCCATGCTCAAAACAACACTCACGCGCCTCGTAGCAACAACCATTTTCCTGGCCGCCTGCAGCCAGGAAAAACCCGTCGACTCGTCCGCCGATTGGGTGCTAACCAATGGCCATATCTACACGGTCGATGACGCACAGCTCCGGGCTGAAGCGGTTGTCGTCAAAGACGGCGAGTTCATATATGTCGGCGACGATGCCGGCGCCGAGGCGTTCATCACCGACGGCGCAAAGACCACCGATCTGGGCGGCCGAATGGTCATCCCGGGCATCGTTGACGGACACACGCATCCGGGCCTGATCGGCATCGAACAATACGACCCGATGATCGAAGTCGAGGACAGCGATACCTTCCTGGCCGGGCTCACGACCTGGGCCGATGCAAACCCCGGCGACGGCTGGGTGCGCGCCTGTTGCTGGCCGGTCATCGCTTACGTCGACGGCGACAAAGGTCCGGACCGCGCCGACCTGGACGCCATATTCCCCGATCGCCCCGTCTGGGTAACCAGCAGTTCGTGGCACAGCTACTGGCTCAATTCGAAAGCGCTGCAGGCGCTCGGCATCAATGAGGATTCGCAGGACCCGCGCTTCCCCATCGCCATCTACAAGCGCGATGACAGCGGGCGCCTGACTGGCTGGGTGAAAGAAGGCGCGGGCTGGCAGTTCTTCGCCGACGTCTTCGAAGTCAACGACGAGATACACCAGCAAAGCGTACGGGCCTTTTTGCAAACCCTGAGCGAATTCGGTGTCACGACCGTCTATGACGGCGGCAACCTGGACTTCAGTGACATCGTTTACGGATTCTTGTCGGAGCTAGAGAAAGCCGGTGAGTTGCCCCTGCGCTACGAGGGTACGTACATGATCTCGACGCCGGAGCGGCGCAAGTTCGCCGTCGCGGAGATGAAACGTTTCCGCGAGGCCTACGGTGGCGAGCGGCTGCAGTTCAACACCGTCAAGCTGTTCATGGACGGCATCGACGAGAACCGCTCCGGTGCCATGCTCGAGCCCTACATCGACGATCCAAACTATGTCAGCGATACCATGTTGTCGGTCGAGGACCTGCGGGACTTGTTGCTGGAGTTGCATGAAGAACGGTTCAACCTGCACGTTCACGTGATCGGCGATCTCGCGGTCAAGTCCGTTCTCGATGCGGTCGAACTCGCACGTGCGGACGTCGGCGAGGAGTTCTACCCGCGAGTCTCGATGGGGCATCTCCAGAACATTCACGAAAGCGACTACGCGCGGTTCGCCGAACTCGATGTCAGCGCCAACTTCACCCCCTGGTGGCATGGCGTCGACGTGCCGGATCCTGCCGCCGCCGGTCTCGGCCCCGAACGCTCGAACGATACCTACAGGGCGAGGGCTATATTCGATACGGGCGGCAACGTTACCTTCTCGAGCGACGACTGGCGGCTCGACGTGCTGTCACCGTTTCTTGGCATGCAGGTCGGACACTCCCGGCAGTACCCGCGCGAATGGCTGGGCGAGGGCGAAGACCCCGATGCGTTCCGGCAACCCGCGTCCGAGAAACTGCCGCTGGAACTGATGGTGAAGGGCTCTACGATGGGTGGCGCCTACCAGCTGCGCATGGAGGACAGAATCGGTTCCATCGAGACCGGCAAATCCGCCGATTTCGTCGTGCTCGGCGAAAACCTGTTCGATGTCGACCCGTACACTCTGCATGCGATCAAACCGAATGCCGTTGTCATGGAAGGAAAGTTGATCCAGGGGGCATTGCCCTGACGGTCATTCGCACGCCAGGCGCAAGGCCATGGTAAAGAGTTCAATCAACATGGATTCCTGGGGATCTTTTTGCGGCACGCCGAGCTTGATCAACTACCTGCAGTGGTCCGACCCTAATCCCGATGGGTGGAGATAATTTCTCGGATGTATTTCCGACAATCTACGTCTGTGCCCACTTTGGTGCCCAAACCAGGATCACCCACCGTCACTCGAGAGCATCTAAAGAGCACCCTCATCCCGGGACTAATGGGGACATTCCTGATTTAACGCACTACTACGCTAAATCAGGAATGTCCCCATTAACCCGTCGATAAAACCGGCGTCGCCGGTCTCGTAATAACCCGGAAAGCTTACGGTTCGATTCCGCCCCTGTGACTGAGCCGGGAAAACTGGTCGACGGCCGCATTCAGATCAAAATCCGGCTGTTTGCCCCGATCGAAGGCGGCCTAGGCGGCTTGCCTTTGCTCACCCCCAAGTCTCAGCATGTCGAAGATCTGTTCGACGACATTGATCTCATCGCGGGTGACAATGTTGTCCGCTTTGCATAGTGCGCCCATGACCGCGAACATCGGGTCGATCAGCTGCGATTGGGCGACGCTCAATCCGCCGAGGATGCTTTGCCGGATTGCCCGGCTCGCCACATAGCCGATGGCTGCGCCGATGATGAGTCGGTAGAAGCCGCCAAAAATTGCGCCGAGCATGGCGCCGATAACGATGAATAGCATGCGGTAAGTCTAACGGCGGTTCGTTCGGCGTGAATACGACCGGAAGGGGCAGTGACGCTATAAATATTGTGGGAATCTTCACAGTTCCGTGGACAGTTCACTTAACTGCCTTAACGCTGGCAATAGATAAGTAGACTGTCCCCGGAATTCCTCCCGACGCTGACAACATTCAGGAAGTCACCGGCGCGTAATGTCCGCCTGCATGCCGAGGTGGCGGTCTCGGTTGTTCATTGCGGTTCGGCCAGGCAACCGGGCTTCAGCGATACCCAGATCAGGTCGATCGGCTCGTCGCCGGTATTCCCGGATTCGTGCATGGCACTCATCTCGGTTGCGGTTTCGCTAAAGCCGATACTGCCGGTCTCAGAAACGCTTGTCGTCGCCTTGTCGCCGTACTTGACCGTCCATTCGCCGCCCTTGACGTGAATGTACAGCTGGTCCGGCGCGTGCCGGTGAATGCCCTCGAACTGCCCGGGTTCGATGAGGAAGCGCTGCACGACCAGCTTGTCGTTCTCCAGCAGCAGCTCACCCGGGATGTTCGGATAGTAAATGTGGCAAGGATTCGGCGGACCATCGCCGTGCTGGTCGGCGCTGACGGTCAGGCATATTAGCGCAAGTAACAGGATCTGTATTCGAAGC
>CAMYMP010000156.1 GCA_947259435.1 uncultured Woeseiaceae bacterium | reverse complement strand
CAGACTGATGATACCTACGAGGCTGGCGCCTGGACGCTCACGGCGCACGAAGCACGGCCCGGGCACGAGATGCAGTTTTCGAGCATCGTCGAATCCGGCGTTTCGATCACCCGTGCGGTTTTCGCTTTCAATAGTGCGAATGTCGAGGGCTGGGGGCTGTATGCCGAGGCGATAATGCGCCCGTACCTGCCAATCGAAGGCCAGCTAATAAGCCTGCAGTATCGCCTTATGCGCGCGGCGAGGATGTTCCTCGACCCGATGCTGAATCTCGGCATGATCACGCCGGAAGAGGCGAAAAGGCTTATCGTCGAGGACATTGCCATTGGTGAATCCTGGGCGCAGAACGAAGTCGAGCGCTATACCTATCGCATGCCGGGACAGGCGACAGCTTATTACTACGGCTACAGCAAAATGCAGGCGCTCAGAACTCAGGCGGAACTCAAGTTACAGGACGCGTTCGATCAACGGGCTTTTCATGACTTCATACTGGATCAGGGAATGCTGCCGCCCGACATTCTGAAGAGTGCGGTCATGGACGAGTTCGTGCCAGGCCAGCTCAACTAGCTTTTGGTGGCGCAAATCCTGCGGTACAACGGGCTATACTGCGTGCTGGCAAAGGCCGGGAAGTGGTATGGCTCACAACTTATGCTGTTATCGCTGCGGCGCGTCGCTCGCCGCACTGTCGCTGCCACTGTCCAGGCAGGACGAATGTCCTGACTGCGGCAACTACCTGCATGTCTGCAAAATGTGCAGACATTTTGATACCACCGTGCCCAGGCAGTGTCGCGAGGACGGCGCCGACGATGTTACCGATAAGGATCGTCTGAATTTTTGCGACTGGTTTGTGCCTAGCGAAAGCGCATTCGACGCGAAGCGCAAGGACGAAGAAGATCAGGCGAGGAGTGCGCTCGACGCATTGTTCGATGATTGACCGCAGATCGTTTCTCAGACTGTCAGGCGCTACCGCCACAGTCACAACCCTGGGCGGGTGTTCGGCGCACGACAAGGTTGCCACAGTTGGCGTTCCGCGCAGTGACTTCGATGCAGGTTCCACGGCGGAGGAGGTAACGGATGGCATCGATCTGAGTGGTAAGCTCGCGGTCGTGACGGGGTGCACATCGGGCATAGGGTTCGAGACTATGCGTGTCCTGGCGAAGCGCGGCGCCCTGGTCATCGGTACGAGTCGGTCACTGGAAAAGGCACGCGCTGCCTGCTCTCGCGTATACGGTCTGACAAGTCCCGCGGAGCTCGAACTGTCGGACTACGATTCAATCGTTGCCTGCGCGAACGCGATTCGAATGGTGAACTTGCCCGTGGATATCCTCGTATGCAATGCCGGATACCTCGGCGGCAGTGGCAAACCCGAACTTGTCAATGGCGTCGAGAAACATTTTGCGATCAATCATCTTGGTCACTACGTCTTCGTCAATCGCTTGCTCGGTCGTTTGTATATGTCGTGGCAGGGCAGAATTGTCGTGGTCGCAAGCCGTGCGGCGTACACGCGCGCACCCGACGCTGGAATCGAGTTCGAAAATCTCGGCGCAGCATATGGTTACGACGACCTGCGCGCTTACGGCCAGTCAAAACTCGCCAACGTTCTTTTCGCCTTGCAACTGGGCAAGCTGCTGCGGGGCACTCGCATTACCGCAAACGCCCTTCATCCCGGAGTGATCAATACAGAGATAGACCGCAACAACGAGTTGCTTCGTTGCCACGAGTCCGTTGCTTGGCTCCACCAGCGGCCGGTACTTCGAAGATTGCAATGCGGTAACGGTCACAGGAAGCAGTCACATGCACAATGAGAGTCTGGCCGAAGAGTTGTGGCGCGTATCCGAAGATCTGACGCGAGACTACCTTGTCAGTCACGACGGGCCGGATCTGAACGACTTCGAACGGTCGCTGCAAAAAAGGAAGTCCGGGCAGGAATGATGGCGACCAGTGACAAAGCTCTCGTGCTGCTGTCGGGAGGGCAGGACTCGACGACCTGCCTCTACTGGGCAATCGAACGCTTTGGCCGGGAGTCTGTAACAGCGATTTCCTTCGATTATGGCCAACGCCATCGCATCGAGCTCGATTGCGCAGCGACAATAGCGGACAAAGCCGGCGTTACGTACGTGTGTCTGCCAATCGATACGTTTGCAGCACTGGGTGGCGACGCCCTCACCGATACCGATGTAGAAGTGCGCGGTAATCTTGGCACAGAAACCGGCCTGCCGAATACCTTCGTCCCGGGGCGGAATCTGGTCTTTTTGACGTTTGCGGCCGCCTTCGCGTATCAGCGTGGGATAAAGCACCTGGTCACCGGGGTCGCGCAGACTGACTACAGCGGCTATCCGGACTGCCGCTCGCAGACAATAGAGTCGCTGCAGGAGACGATTCGACTCGGTATGGAAAGCGACGTGCGCCTGCACACTCCGCTAATGCACAAGTCCAAGAAGCAAACCGTCGAGCTCGCGCGCGAACTTGGGGCTCTGGGCGCCATGGCGGATACGCATACCTGCTATAACGGCGTGCGTCCTCCCTGCGGCGAATGTCCAGCCTGTTTGCTGCGCGCCAAAGGATTCGTGGAAGCCGGCATCGAAGACCCGCTGATCAGTACCGCATGACTTACTCGGTAAAAGAAATCTATTACACCTTGCAGGGCGAGGGCGCCCGGACCGGCAGGCCCGCGGTGTTTTTGCGATTTGCCGGATGCAATTTATGGTCCGGTCGCGAGCAGCATCGCCGCGAGGCGGTTTGCCGTTTTTGTGACACGGAATTCGTCGGCACCGATGGCCCGGGCGGTGGGAAGTTCGAATCCGCAGAGGAACTCGCGCAGGCTGTCACGGCTGAGTGGCCCGCCGATACAACGCGGAATAGACCCTACGTGGTTTGCACTGGCGGTGAGCCCCTGCTGCAACTCGATGCTGATGCCATAAGCGCGCTGCATGATGCCGGATTCGAAGTTGGCGTCGAGAGTAATGGCACGATTACAGCACCGCAGGGCATAGACTGGCTATGTGTCAGCCCGAAAGGGCACGCTCCCGTAGAGCAACTCAGCGGCGACGAGCTGAAGCTCGTTTACCCGCAGGAGGAAGAAGAAGCACAGCCCGATCGGTTTGCCGACCTGCCGTTCGAGCATTTTTTTCTGCAACCCCTGTACGGTGAGAACATCGAGTCCAACACGCGTGACGCAATTGCGTATTGCCTCGAGCACCCGCAGTGGAAGCTTAGTGTGCAGATGCACAAGATAATCGGGATCCAGTAATGCCGGTGAATCACCGTATTGGCCGATTGGTTTTCGGATTTGGCGTCGGTTTCCTCGTTGCTTTTCTTGCTTTCAAGTGGATTACGAATCCGGCACCGCGGGCCGAGCGGCAGCTCCAAGAATCGATCGTGATGCTTTCGAGGCAGCAACTTGCCGACACCCTGTCGCTTGCTGGAATCGAAATTATTGACCCGCTGGCTCCCAATCGCAAAATCGGCAAGTCTTACGTGTATCGCGCGGACGGTGGCTGGGAAGTGTCCGGATACTATCGCCGTGGCAAAGACGATCTCTGGCATCCGTTTTTGATGTCACTCGATGACTCCGGCGCTTTGCGAAAGATCAAGATCGGGGATGCGGCTCTGATCGAACGCGCGAAAGCAGATCCGCTGTTGGAAGCTTTGCCGTAGTTCAGGTTTCTGTGGGCGCGGCGTATTCCTCGAGCGACTCCTGGCGCCATTCGAATATATTGAGTTCGATGAACACGAAGGCGAGGAGCCACAAAAACGCGTCCCAGAAGTCGACGAAATCGCCTTTGATCCCCCAGTAAATCGCGGCATAGAGTAGCGTGCCGTAAAGAAGAACCTTCATGGCACTGCTGACTCGCAGCGCCCAACCCTCATATCGATCGCGCTCCTGCAAGCGAACATCGACTTCGAGCACGAGGACGACCAGCAACCACACGCCGGCGTTGATCACGTCGATCCAGGCCAGGCCTATGATCGCGGCAAGGCCGCTCGCGTCAACCACCGCCCGGAGTTCGCTGAACCTCCAAAATGAGCCCGCTGACGAAAACGTATGACAATTCTCAGACGTGATTGCCGTGTACTCGTCGTAGTCGATGGCATACGCCCAGTTGTCGGCGACGATGGAACACAGATCGCTGACACCGGCCAGCGGCATGACTAATTGCATCGTCTGGAGATTGACGATGTAGCCGTAAAAAGAATAGACGATAAAGCCATAGCTGATCGCACGAACACCATGCAGGGACCAGGTTACGGGCCTCGTGAAGTGCCGATCTTCCAGAACATAGGTCTCGAGTTCGAACATCAACAACAGGATTACCCACGCGGCCGTATCGATCGTAGCCGCGTAAGCTTCGATCATGTCTTTCAAGCCGACGCCGTCCGGGAACTGTAGCTTGGCCGCCAGGAATTCTTCGGCAAAGAACCAGTACACGTTCATCGCCAGAAAGATGTAGACGAAGTACTTGAAGAACTGAAAAATGGTGCCGCGGCCAATAGTCAATAAAACGCTCCGCTGGTGTCGCGGCTGATTCTATGCATGAACGGAGTTTTTTGGCAACGAAGCGACTACACTATAAAGCGCCATGATAGCAATGAGCCGCCTCTTGAAGTTTGTTCGCCAGCGCGATTGGCGCATCTGGTTCGGCCTTGTTGTGACCTTCATTTGGATCTCAGGCGGCCTGTATTTCGTTCTTGAAATCAATCGGAACAACCCGGGACAGTTGCTGACGCTCGAAACCTTGGGCGGATTTCTCGAGGGTGCATTCGCGCCGCTCGCTTTTCTTTGGCTTGTGCTGGGCCTCTTCATTCAGCAGCGGGAGCTGGCGCGGCATGCCGACGAACTGCAGCGGTCGACGGAAAACGCTCGCCAGGACACTTTTTTCAAGATTGCCGAAAACGTGAAAAATCAGCTCGGCGGAATTACGGGCATGCTGTTTGCCTCAAGTCTCGGTACAGTGGGCAGCGGGCGCTATGACCGCGAACAAATGGACGAGCTATTCGGCAGGGCGGCGAATGGTGACAGTGAGATATTTGCGCGCCAGTTCCTGAGCATGGACTTCCTCCAGGAAGAAGGAATGCCTGATCTTCTCTACGGTACCGAGATAAGACGTCGGCACTCCCGAAATTTCCGGCGTACGTTTGAAAAGCTCCTAATGCTCGCGGAAAGCTGCGACAGCGACGAGATTCTTGTCGATTCCATGAAGAACACGGCGTTCGGCCTGCTGTATTCGCGCATGGAACTCTACACGCCTGAGAAGCCACTCGATGAGGCCGGCAACTAGCCCAGTTCGCTGCTTGCGTCCATTTCGGTCGCGGAGCCGTCGTAGTAGACCCAGACATTCTCTTCGCCGGTCAGTAGCTCGATGTACTTGGGATGGACGAAGATGTTCTCTCGCCCGGACTTGACCTCCTTGAGGATGCCGATGTCGCAGAACTGCTTCAGATACACCGACGCGGTCTGTCGTTTCGCAATGCCCGCATCGACGAGGTTGCCGATACGGCAATAGGGCTGCTTGAAGAGCACTTCGACCAGTTCCCAGGAGTAGGTCTTGGGCAGTTTGCTCTGCGTGAATTCTGCAGTGTGTTCCATCAGTTCCCGGATGGCCTTGATTTTGTCCGTCGTCCAGGTACAGGTTTCTTCGACACCGTTCAGTATGAAAAGGATCCAGGCGGTCCAATCCTGGTCGTGGGTGACGTTCTTGAGCAGCCGGTAATAGTCGGCCTTGTTCTGGATGACATATCGGCTCAGATACAAGATCGGCGAATTGAGCAGACCAAGCTGAACGAGAAACAGGATATTCAGAATCCGGCCGGTACGGCCGTTGCCGTCCGAGAAAGGGTGGATAGCCTCGAACTGGTAATGCTGAATGGCCATGCGCACGAGCGGATCGATTTCGGTATTGCGCTGCATGAACTCGGCCCAGTTGTCGAGTTTCGCCTGCAGCAGTTTCTGGCCGACCGGCGGCGTGTAGATCACTTCGCCGCTCATGCGATTTTTCAATGTTGTTCCAGGCTCTGCCCGGAGATCAAGCTCTATGCCTTTGACCGTGCTGCATATATGTATAGCCATATCGGTCGTCAGCATGCCGCGCTGGACCATCTTGCTGCCCTCGTACAGCGCGGTTCTGTAGCGCAGAGCCTCCTTCGTCGCGGCATCCGCTTTGTCTTCGGCGATATCCATGAACTCGAACAGCTTGTCAGTCGTGGTCACGATGTTCTCGATTTCAGAACTCG
>CAMYMP010000155.1 GCA_947259435.1 uncultured Woeseiaceae bacterium | reverse complement strand
TGAATAGCTCAGTTGGTAGACCACGACCTTGCCAAGTACGGGGAAGCCAGTTCGAGTCTCGTTTACCACACCAGATTCTTGACAGTCCGCACAATGATCGGCCTTTTTCGTTCTCGCAATAAGCTAGTTCACCTGCATCAGCGCCGTGAACGGCAAGCGGGCGCTCGCAATGCTCGGATCACCGTCGTGGGTCTCGGTCCAGGCAAAAACCAGCTGGTCCCTGATTCTCGCGATTTGTGGAACTGCCAGTGAAGCCGCCTCCGTCGCAACCGTGACAACCGGCCCCAACGAGCCGTCCCGAGCGACGCGACGAACTAGCACTGTCGTACTTTTATTACCCTCGCTCCGTAACCAGCTTACGGCAACATCGCCGCGGTCGAGCTGCGCGAGGCCGACCCGGCCCAAGGTGTCGCCGACGATGACGTCGACGGGTTTTGAAAATGTCTCACCGCTGTCGATCGACGTACTGACCCGAACTGTCGGTGTTGCGGCGCTCGTAAACCACGCGACAGCGACGAACTGGCCGCCTGCGACAATTGCGGGTCCATTCACAGGGCAGGCGGCGATCTCCCAGTTGTCGGCCGCGATCGTGCGGCCCGGTTGCCAAGCGCCATTAACGTATCTTGTTACCGAAATGTCGCGTATTTCGTCGGTCGTTCGATCGCGATACACGGCGATGGGTCCCGAGGCGGCCACCGCGACATCTGTCTGACAGCAATCGCAGGCCAGGTCGTCGATCAGCTGTTCGTCGCTCAATTGCTGTTGGGCATCAACGAAAGCTGCGCGCAGAGTCATGCCGGTTGCGACCGGATCTGCACCGTCCTTCTTAGCGACCATCTTGCGCCCATCGAGCCAGAGCAGGCCTGTCTTGTTTTCATGGGGAAATATGGAAACGAAACCGTGTTCGGTCGGCGTGCCGTCGTCATGCGGTGAAATTGGAGCCGACCACGTTGCACCGCGATTCGTGGACTGAGCGAGCGCGACGTCGTAGGAGTACACGTTCCCGGGCCGCTTCACGAGCCAGTGGGCAGCAAAACGCGTGCCGCCAAGCGGGACGACGGAGGGCAGATCCGCCCAGTTGACGAACATCTCGACGTTATCGACGACCGTCGCAACGGGAGACCAGCGGTCCTTGACGTATCTCGAGAACTGCAATGCGTCACCGTCGGGTCCAGGCGCCAGCCAGCTCAGCACGAGATTGCCGTCGTCATCACCGGCGAGCCGGGGGGCAGTGACGTGACCTTCGACCGGGATTTCGAGCGGAAGCAACTCAGGTCCCGTCGATGTCGACGATTCAGAGCAGGCCCCAAGTGAAAGAGCGGTGCCGCAAGCCACGGAAATAATGAATGAGCGCATTGCCGCATTATGCGAGAACTTGCATAGGAATACCTCCCCGGCGCAAATTGATTCTGACCGGAAGGACTGTATACTGCGACGCCTGCTCAACGGTGTGCTAGCTTGTTTTGGAAGCCGTGGACGCCGGTTCGATTCCGACCCTAGCCTCCATTTTTCCCTCCGCATGCCCGGGTGGCGGAATTGGTAGACGCTGCGGACTTAAAATCCGCTGTCCGAAAGGACGTGCCGGTTCGAGTCCGGCCCCGGGCACCAAAACTGCGGCCAGAGGCCGCGGTCTTGCGCCAGGCGGACTCGCCGTTATGGCACGCTGACAATCCATCTAGCTTCCCCGAATCCTCGTCGATCTCGAGTGCGTCGCGGCTATCTCATGATTGCTCGCTGTAACTTCAATCCTAAGGTTCGGCGCACTACCTGTTTTGGTTCGAGTCCGGCCCTGGGCGCCAACACTGACCACAGCATCGTGTTTAGCGCGCAGCGCCGAGATTTGCCGCGTTTCTGAAAATGCCAGTCACAAAATAATTAATAATTTCATATATTTAGAATACACTCCTAAAAAGTTTGCGACATAAGCTTCCAAACACGCGCAATTATGTTTAAAACTATGTCGAGCACCAGCGAGGGGGACTGGCGAAGCGTACGCAGAACGCGACACCCTTGGTTTTGGAACACGGTGTCCGCCAGGCGATAAGAACACAATATAGGAATCGGTGCGTGGTACAGGCGCTAGAAAACCTGGCTGCAGATCCAACGTTTCTCGAATTTTTCGGGTTGACGCGGACGCCCTTTGCCGAACTATCCCGATCACCACAGATTTTTCATACCGAGCAGTATTCTTTGCTGATGTCACATCTGGCCAACGCGGCGGAGCAATCGGATCGCCTGGTCGTGATTTGCGGTGTCGACGGAAGTGGCAAAACTACCCTCCTGAACCGGTACATTGCCGGCCTTGGCGATGACATGTGTTTCGCGACGATTGATGACACTTGCAGGGGTGAGGGGCAGTTCTATTGTGCATTTCTGCGACAACTCGGATTTAGTGATATCACGGGCACGCCGCATGAGCTGCGGCGAATCACCAAGGAATTCCTCGTTTATCGTGGCATGGCTGGCGATCCTGTTCTGATGATGATTGACAACGCACACCTGGTGAACCCCACCGTATTAGAGCAACTTCGATGGATCTCCGCGATCAAGGTCAATGACAGGCGGGTGCTAAGCGTCATACTGGCCGGCAATTCCGATCTCGTGCGCGTCATGGGCTCGCCGGCAATGATTCAGACCAAGTTCCGCCGTCACGTCGATTTTCATATTCGCGTCTATACCGAGGAGGAAACAGCGAACTACGTCGTTCACCACCTGAGGTTGGCGGGCGGCAGCGATGCCGTGCAATTCTCGCACGATGCCCTTGCGCTCATACACCGGTATACCGGCGGGATTCCCAAGCTGATCAACATGCTCTGCAATGCGGTTCTAACAGAAGCCTTTGCCATGGATTCACATGGCATCACGGAGGACCTTGTACGCACCGTCGCAGATAATCGGCGACTTGTGCCACATGTGGTTCCTCTGCAGGGAAGGGGGCGCCGCAGGACCGACCCTGATTTCAAGCTTGTGAAGCCCGGGCAGCGGGCCAATGAACGCATTGACGTTCGGGATTCCACGACCGATGAAACAGGCGAGATGCCCACGCTGAGACCCGAAATGCCAGATGTTGATGGCAGGGATCCAATGGAACAAATTGCTCAGCTTTCAGAGCAAGTTGGCGAACTGACGGCGGATAGGACTCGGGCCCTGCAAGATCTTGGCACGCGTGACAGGGACATAAGCGAATTGCGTAACCAGCTCGACGCGCAAACCGCACTGACCGACAGACTCTCCGGCGCTCTTGAAAAAAGAATCGACGAGATCGGGAGACTGAATCGAGCGTTATCGGAAAGCAAGAAAGCGCTGCAGAAGAAAGAAAAAGCGTCGAAGAAACTCGCTGCCGACCTGAAGAAGGCAAGAGGTGCGGCAAAAACGGCACAGACTGGAATTGCTAAGGCCAAAGTGACAGAAGCGGAGCTGGACCAGTTGCGATCAGAGCTGCAGGCGGCGGTCAGTGATCTCGACATGGCCAACGAGCGAGTAGGACAGATTGATGCCCTTGAGGAAAACAGCGCGGCGCTCAAGGATGAAATTGAGAACAAGACTGGCGAGCTGCTCACTCTCCGGGCCGAGCTGGACTCGCGAGACGAGGCTTTTGTCCATCTCGAGAAACTGCTCGAGGAATCGCAGCTCGAGTGCGCATCGCTGCGAAGTAGCGCTCTGGCCCTGGAGACTCTCGAGAAAACCCTATCGGAAAAAAATGTCAGCATCGAAAGTCTGGAAGCCAGGCTCGCCGAGTGCAGCCAGGAAATCATGGCATTGAAGTCAGAGAAAGAGGAACTCGAGTCCCGCCACATGGATGTGAGTTCAAGCTCACGGGCACCCGTGACGGATTCCTCCACCGAGCAGTCCGGCACGGTCGTCACGGCCTTTGAGATCGCCAGGGACGGCAAAACCGAACAGATTATCGAGATTGCGGAAGGTCAGTCGCGATTCATGATAGGCAGGAGTGAGGACTGCGAGCTGCGCCTCAATGCCGGATTTGTCAGTCGCCACCATGCATTGATCTTTTGCGCCGATCGCGAAACTTATATCGAAGATTTAAACAGCTTCAACGGAACGATAGTCAATTCCAAGAGGATAACTCGCTGCGACTTGCAGGCCGGTGACATTGTCACTGTCGGGGATTTTCAAATTACACCGCGGTGGGCATAGGCGCCGCCCTGGTCCCACCGAGTTTTCGGAATTCTCGCTTGATACTATAAAATCGCTGTCCGAAAGACTGTTCCGGTTCGAGTCCGGTCCTGGGAAACAAGGCAATAGACCCGAGGGCTCGCCGGTCAGTGCCGTCGTTCTTCACGCGACTGCAGCCTCTGCTCCCGCCTCATTTCACCGGGGTGTTTGACTATTCTCCAGCCATCCAGCTTGTGGGCAATCGTCAAAAGCGGATGCCGCAACAACATGCGCGGGCCGGCGTATCGCATGATCGCTTTCGCCTGGGCTCGTCTTGCTGGCTTATAGCAGTGAATGGGGCAGTTGGCGCAGGTCGGCTTGTCCTGGCCGTAGGGGCACTTCTCCAGCCGAATCTCAACGTAATCCACGAATTCCTGACACGAGCTGCACACGCCGTCGGCGGCCGGGTCATGGTGAGCCGAGCAGTAGATGCCGATCATCTTCAGAAAGGTTAGCCGCTCACGCGCGAGGCGTTTCTTTAACGACCCCATTGACTCGGCTCAGGCCTAATTGTTCTTCGCGCCTTCGTCGATCCAGCGTTTGATGAGGGCGACCTGTGCCGGGGCTAGCGGGTCGCCACGTCCTTCTGCCAGTGACTGTGGATGGTGCGGCGGCATGCGGATTTCGGGAGCAGTCTTTGCGGCGATGACCCGATACAGGTTGCTGGATTCGCTGCTGCCGGCAATGATGACCGGACCCAGGGTCATGCCTTTCATGATGTCGTCGTAGGTCGCCACACTAAAGCCACTCGCGCGCAATCCTTCGCCCGTTCGGTTGTGGCACGGGCCGCAGGACTGCGCCAGAACCGGCCGCACGTCTGCGGCATAGCTGACGGGGCGCTCGCAGCCA
Organism: uncultured Woeseiaceae bacterium; assembly: GCA_947259435.1. Next base: position 986 of record CAMYMP010000155.1, on the reverse strand, counting down.
AAGAGGCCGAAACACAGCGCGACAAATCCAATTCTGAGCACGATGTTCGAAGTCATGGTTTCGCCCTCCCGGTTGGTATGGACCTACGCTAGTAGCGGCGCGTCCGCGCATCAATTGTGGATTTCCGCAGCGCCAGGCGTGGCGCGGGGCGATCGGGATAGGTCTCCAAAGGCCGGAATATGTACATGTCCTGATTGCTTTTCGATATGCGTGGGCTAGTTTAACGTCAGGAGCAAGGGTAAGCTATTGTTGTCCATTCACAACAACCGCAGAAGATCCTAGGAAATATGCTTCGAATTGATCAATGGACTGTGTTTATTTCACAACAAACTCCTGCGGATAATATTCTTTGACAAGAGGGGGAGCGGTAATGAAGCACTTTAATTCACTCGTCGGAGCACTCTGCATGTCTCTGGCATTGGTTCTTACAGCCGGCACCGTTCAGGTCGCTCAGGCTCAGGAAGCTGCATCTGCTGACGAAAGACTTGAAGAGGTCGTCGTTACGGGTTCGCGCATTCGTCAGAATCCGTTAGAGGAGAGTTCGCCGATTCTGAATATCAGCGAGCAGGACATCGATCGATCCGGGCTCACGTCGATAGGCGATTATCTGCAGAGGCTGTCTGCCTCGGGCGGTGCCTTGAACACGCGTTTCAACAGCAGCGGCAATTTCGGTTTTCCGCCCGACGGCGGTGGCATCGGTGCCGGAGCTTCGCAGGTTGATTTGCGATTCCTGGGCTCGAAGCGAACGCTGGTTCTCGTCGATGGTGTCCGCTGGGTGAACGGTTCATCCGCAAGTGGCGTGTCGTCTGCGGTTGATCTGAATACGATACCCGCCGGCATCATTGATCGCATCGAAGTTCTGGAAGACGGTGCATCGTCGATCTACGGCAGCGACGCGATTTCCGGCGTTGTCAATATCATCACCAAAAAGGACTTCGAAGGTTTCGAGATCTCTGCCTACACCGGCGCTTATGACGAAGGTGACG
>CAMYMP010000154.1 GCA_947259435.1 uncultured Woeseiaceae bacterium | reverse complement strand
GTCGCTTCGAAGTCACTGCCGAAGAGATCGTCGAGGCTGTCCGCAAAATCGAAGAACGGATCGAAGTAGTCGCCCTGATTCAACGTGACCAGGTCCTCTTTGAGATTAAGCGCATAGATGCCGAACAACCATTGATCTGACACAAGCCGGAATTCCTGACTCAGCGTCGCACGCTTACGATCATTAATGGATACATAGTCGTAGGTGAACGGCGCCCAGCTTTCTTCATTGCCCCAGTCTGCGTCGTAGCTGAATTCAATATCCGAGTCGGCAAACGCCGTTATTGAAGTCAATGTCGCGTTATTGAGTCCTGCATACTCGATTCTCAGCGACGCCCCGGTGCTCTCCTGCGCGTCTTTGCCGGGTTTGTCCGATAGCGTCGTGTAACCGTTATCGAGCGCAAATGCGTCATAGCCGTTATTGACGTCAGCGAATACGGCGGCGAAGTCGGCCTGCCAGTCGCGGTTAACGAGCCAGCGCAGGCGGCCGCGCACCGTGGTCTCCTCGCGCCCGTTCGTATCGTCGCGATCGAGATACGGATTGTCACGAAAACCGTTGCTTCGATGATGGTGTGCGCTCAGCCGATACATCACGCTCTCATCACTACTCAGTCCTCCGCCCACTGCGAAGCCGCCTGCAATTGTGTCGTCGTCGCCAACGGTCAGCTCCGCGCGGCCATCGAATTCCGCCGTGGGCTCGGCACTTCGCATGTTGATCAGCCCGGCCAGCGCATTCGCGCCGTAGCGCGTCCCTTGCGGCCCGCGCAGCACCTCGACCTGCTGCATATCGAACAGCGTCGCGACCGTGCCGATGCCGCTGAAGTCGATGTCGTCAATCAAGAAACCGACCGACGGGTTCGGCGCACCCTGATATTGCTCGAGCTCGCCGACACCGCGAATCTGAAAATATCGCGCACGGTGGCCGTCACCCGACCAGTTGAGATTCGGAATGGCATTGATGAGTTCTTCGAAGTGCTGCACTGCCATGTTCTCGATTTCCTCGCTACCGAGAACCGTGATGCTTGCGGGGATATCGCTGGCGCTGCGCCCGCGAAAGTCGGCTGACACTACGATCTCGTCGATAATGTCGGCAGACCAGCCCGAGATCGGCAACAGGAGAACGATGAATACTGCGGCACTATTCCGCAACTTGCTGATTTTAATCATGACTACCTTCCTACGCCGGCATTACCCGGTTCAGGTTCAAAGGGTTCCCTGTGCGGATCTCAGGCCCGGAGGCCACCCCTGTTTCGCCAATTATATCAGCCTTGCACCCGCCGCTGCTCGTGCCAGTACTGGTCGCGGAGCTTGAACTTCTGCAGTTTCCCGGTCGCAGTGCGTGGCAATTCGGCAACAAATTCGACCGATGTCGGACACTTGAAGTGTGCCATGTTGTCGCGGCAGAAGCCGATCAGCTCGGCTTCGTTCGCTTGCGCGCCTTCGCGCAGCACGACAAGTGCCTTCGGCGTTTCGCCCCACTTAGCGTCCGGTACACCAATCACCGCGCATTCGAGCACCGCGTCATGGCGGTAGAGCACGTCCTCGATGTCCGGGGAGCTTATGTTCTCGCCACCCGAAATGATAACGTCCTTCTTGCGATCAACGATGTGAATGTTGCCAACTTCATCCCATACGGCGAGATCGCCAGTATGAAAATAGCCGTCGTAAATCGCTTTGTCCGTCTCGTCGGGCTGTTCCCAGTAGCCTTTGCAGACCACGTTGGAGCGTGCGCAAATCTCGCCGATCGACTCACCGTCTTTGGGCACTACATCGCCATCGTCGTCGACCAGCTGCAGATCGACTCCGAGGCCTGGCACACCGGCGCGAGAACGTCGCGCGTAGTCGTGCTTTTCCGTGCCGAAGTCGACCTGAGACGACGTGAGGAACGGAGCGGTTTCGGTCAGGCCATAAAGTTGCAGGAAATACCAACCGAGCTCTTCTTCCAGGCGTTTGATAAACGCGGCCGGGGGCGGCGCACCAGCTATAGTTAACCGTGGCTTTGTCGTTATGGCATGCTTGTTTTTGTCCGGGTAGTCGAGGATTGCGCGCAGTACCGCCGGCGCCATGCACGCGAAAGTGACTTTTTCATTAGCGACGAGATCGAAAATTGTCTCAGCGTCGATCGTTCGCAGGACTACATGCGTGCCGCCCATGCCGGTCAGGGCATAGACGCCGCCCCACCCATTGCAATGGAACATCGGGAGCGTCCACAACTCGACGTCCTCGTGTGCAACGCGCAGATGCGCAATCAGGCTGTAAGCGTTTATGTACTCGTTGCGGTGCGTCATCATCACGCCTTTCGGCCGCGCCGTCGTGCCCGACGTGTAGTTGATCGAGACGAGGTCGTTTTCGTCGCGGTGCGGGCGAGCGGGCGCGTTGGCGGATGCGCCAGCAATCATCGAGTTCCAGTCCGTCCAGCCCGGATAGTCGCCCGGCTCGTAGGCGGCAACGATCCAGTGCTCAACGCTGGATAACTGGTCGCGAATCGTCTCCACTATCCCCACGTATTCATAGTCGACCAGCACGGCCTTCACGCCTGCATGATTGATGATGTACTCGTGCTCTTCCGGGATCAGCCGATAGTTCAGTGGCACCAGGATAATTCCAACCTGACTCGTCGCATAAAAGCTCTCGAGGAAAAAGTGCGAATTCGGGCTCAGGATGCAGACGCGATCGCCCTGCTTGAGCCCAAGGCGGAGCAACGCATTCGACAGCCGATTGACGCGCGCAGCGAACTCCGCGTAAGTGAAGCGCAGATTGCCGTCAACGATGGCCGTTTTTCCAGGGTAGATGGCAGCCGGTCGCTGCAAGAAATCATCGACGAGTAACGGTACTTGCATCGGAGTTCCTTGATCGATTCATTAGCCTCGAGCCGGTAGCAGGGCCAAGCCGACGTTTAGACATACCGCTTAATATCCTCTGCACCCAGACCCCAGTCAGTAAGTATCTGCCGAAAATCGCCGCCAGCTTGCAAAGGTCCGTGCCGAATCTCCGACGGTGTCCTCGAGAATCGCGGCGCCGGTCCGGGCTGCAGGATGTCTTCTTGGGTCACGAATGTGCCTCGCGCCAGGTTGTGCGGGTGCACCGGCGCCTCGGTTAGCGACAGCACCGGCACCGCGCAGGCATCGGTGCCCTCAAGCAGGTCACTCCACTCACCACGGGTTTTCGATTTGAAGACTCTGCCGAAGATTGCCTCATGCTCCGCCCAGCTTGCCGTCTTGTACTGGTCCTCAGGATCTATTTCGCTGACCTCGAGGGCCTCCAGTAAGGCCTTGTAGAACCGGCGCTCGATTGCGCAGACCGCGATAAATTTTTTGTCGCTGGTCTCATAGACTTTGACGAACGGCGCGCCACCGTCAAGCAGATTGCTCTGCCGTTTGTCCTGCCACATTCCGGCAGCCATGAGGCCGTAGAATGGCGTCAACATTGACGCAACGCCATCGACCATGGCCGCGTCGACGATCTGGCCCTTGCCAGACTTGCTTGCTTCGAGCATCGCAGCCAGCATACCCATGGCGAGATAAACACCGCCGCCGCCAAGATCCGCTATCAGATTCAGGGGAACCGGAGGCGGACCGTCCGCATCGCCGATGCTGTGCAATGCGCCGGCCAGTGCGATGTAGTTGGTATCGTGTCCAACGGAATTGGCGAGCGGTCCGTCCTGGCCGTAACCTGTCATGCGCCCATAAACGAGGCGCTCGTTGCGGGCCATACATTCAGTAGGACCCAGCCCCAGCTTTTCCATAACGCCCGGCCGGAATCCTTCGAAAATCCCGTCGGCATCTTCGCAAAGCCTCAGCACGAGATCGGCGGCATCTTTCGACTTGAGATCCACAGCGATCGTGGGCCGACTGCGATTCATGAGGTTGCATTCTGCCGGTATTGCAACGCCGAGATCGGCGTCGTCAGGTCTGTCGATACGAATCAGCTGAGCGCCCATGTCGGCGAGCAACATGCCGCAGAACTGGCCCGGGCCGATCCCCGCGATTTCGATTATTTTGAAGCCCCGCAGCGGGCCCATCAGGGCCGCTCGAGGCGGGCGATCAGACTGGACGTATCCCAGCGTCTGCCGCCGAGTTCCTGAACCTCCGCATAGAAACGATCGACGAGTTCGGTCATTTCAAGATTCGCGCCGTTCCCTTTCGCCTCCTCGAGTGCGATCGCGAGATCCTTGCGCATCCAGTCGACCGCAAAGCCGAAGTCGAACTCATTATTGAGCATCGTTTCCCAGCGGTTCTCCATCTGCCAGCTTTGCGCTGCACCTTTCGAGATCGCATCGATGACTTTCGCGGCGTCGAGGCCGGCCCGTTTGGCGAAATGCAGTCCTTCGGACAAGCCCTGCACAATGCCCGCAATGCATATCTGATTGACCATTTTTGCCAACTGACCGCTGCCGACGGGTCCAATTAACGTGACCGCTTTCGCGTAGCAGTCCATCACAGGGGCAGCGCGCTCAAAAATCTCTTCGTCGCCACCGACCATGATCGTCAGCTGACCATTCTCGGCACCGGCCTGGCCTCCGGATAACGGTGCGTCGAGAAAGCCGATACTCTTTGCGGCCGCGGCCGTGTGGA
>CAMYMP010000153.1 GCA_947259435.1 uncultured Woeseiaceae bacterium | reverse complement strand
GACTCGATGGCATTCTGCAGTCGCCGAAAGATAACGGCGTGCTCGCGCTCATCGTCAGGCGACCCGACGTAGACCAGCGCGAAGCTGTCACCGAGGGCCGCCTGGACACCAAGCAGGGACTCGTCGGAGACAACTGGCTGAGCCGCGGGAGCTGGAAGGTACCGCACGGCACCGCGGATCCGGATATGCAGCTCAATATCATGAATTCCCGCGTTGTTGCCTTGGTGGCGGACGATCCCGGGCGGCGCGAACTTGCCGGCGATCAGCTGTACCTGGACATGGACCTGAGTTACGAAAACCTGCCTCCGGGCACGCAACTGGCGATTGGCGACGCGATCATCGAAGTTACCGCGCCGCCGCATACAGGGTGCAAGAAATTTGCGGCTCGATTCGGCCGGGATGCCATGGTCTTCGTGAACACCGGTATCGGCAAGAAGCATAACTTTCGCGGCATCAACGCAAAAGTCACTAAGCCCGGCAGCATCAAGGTCGGAGACGTTGCGCGAAAAATCTGATTTTGGCTAGCATCCGCCGCATCGAATCATTTGCATAGCTCGGCCCCTGGACGTGACCATTTGAAAAATGACCAGACCAAGAGCGTCCTGCGCCTGCCAAAAAAACATCGGGGGGCAGCTGTCAAGCCGGACTCGGCGCTTGGCGGCCAGCTCATTGGCGAGCAGTCGCTGCCGAATGCGGTTTACGCAGGCCTGATCATTGTGATTGTTTTCAGTGGCTTGTGGGCAATGGCGTCGACGCTTGTCGAGCGCATCTTCCCTTGGATGACGATGGTCCTTGGCGTGCTCGTCGGCCTTGCAGTACGCCGTGCCGGCAGAGGCCTCGACTGGCGTTTCCCGCTGCTCGCCGCGCTGGTTACGCTTGTCGGGGCGCTGGTCAGCAACATCGTGGTTGCCGCCGCGTTCACGGCAAACGAACTTGAAACGACAACATTCAACGTGCTGCGCGCCGTGACGTCCATGACGTGGCCCGTTTTCTTTAGCGAAGCGATGTCGTCTGCTGATGTGGTCTATGCGCTCTTTGGCGCCGCAATCGCCGCTTTCTATGCGAACAGGCGCCTTGACCGCGCGGAGTTCCACGCGCTAAGGACGTGGCGACACGGCAAAGCCGATCGATGATGTCAGACCGGCATTAGCAGACGGTTCGTCTCAATGGCTTTGCCGGTAAAAGAGGCAAGCTGCCGTTTGACCAGCGACTCGAGCTCGCTGACAGCATTGACGATGCCGAGGAAGTATTGTGGCTCGCGTCGGAGCAACGTCCAGTCGCCCGACTCGATGATGTGCACGAGGTGCGAGATGTTGTTGCGGATTGCATCGATGTACGGATTCTGACCGTCATATAGCACTTCAATATACCGGTACACACGATTGAATTTGCGGTGCAGCCGGTCGCGCATGACTTGCTGATAGAAGACAGGCGTCTTTCGCAGCAGGTCCAGCCCCGACTTGTAACGAACCATATACTCGCCCGGGTTGGCGTTCTCGACGGCGACACCACCGACGACAAATTCCTTGTAAAGACGGTCACGGCATTTTTCGAGGTAGCAGCGATCGGCCATCTGCGCGATCAGGTCGGCGGTGCCGATCAGGTGACCACAAATTATGTCGCGTGGATCGTCGAGCTCGATTTTGTCGAGGTCGAGTTCATAGCCCGTGAAATGCACGATCATGCTGCTGACAGCGACATCTTTGGCCATACCCAGCTCGGGCAAATAGCGGCGCAGAAAATCGGCGCTTCGAGACACGTGATACAGCGTGAACTCTGCACCGTTGGAGAATTCACTGTCGCGCTCTTCGTGACGAATGTAGCCTGAATCGTGAAACAGTGAAGTGACGATCGCCATCTGAGCACGCCGCGCGCCAAGCCGCTCAGCAGGCTCCACGCTGCGCTCATATCCCGCGACAAGGCGCGCGAGAGCAAGAGTCATATCCAGCGTATGTTGCAGATCGTGATATGTAGTGTCGCAGCCTTTGTAGCCAGGAAAGCGGCCCGTGAACAGGCGCTCGAAGTCGTAAAATGCAAGCCACAGCTTGTCGAATGAAGCACCTGGAAAGGTCGCGCTGAACAGTTCGTAAACGGCATTGCGCACCGCGACAGGGTCGCTGACCTGCACGGTGTTTGTTACGTCGTAGTCGTTACGGCGATCCTGGGACATGATTCTGTTCTTGTTATTTTTCGTCGCCGAATTAACGGTAGGCACGCTGCGTCTGATATCAGTCACCCGCGACCCCCGCAAAATGGCTCACATCTCTGCATGATACACGGTGCGCCAATTGCGGGCAGCGCAAATATCTGAAATATGTCACATTCTTGTCGGTCAAGGCAGATAATCAATGGCGAATCAGACCTTAAATTTTGCGACCACGGGGGCATGGTCGGACGGCCGCTCCCAGGCTCTCGGTTCCTTGTCAACGTAACTGCTACTGCAGACTCTCGACATCGAATCGCTGGCGAGAATCAAGTCAATGCGCAAGCCGGCGTTACGCCGAAAACCCGCTGCCCTGTAATCCCACCAACTGAAGCATTTCTCCGGTTGGTCGAATTTGCGGAACACGTCTGTAAGCCCTAGCTCCAGCAACGACGTGAGCGCCTTGCGTTCCAGCGGACTGCAAAGAATCGCATCACCCCATTTCTCGGCGTCGTAAACGTCCTCGTCAGCCGGCGCAATGTTGAAGTCACCAAGAACGACGAGTTTGTCGTGCCGCGTGAGCTCATCTTCGAGAAACCCGCGCAGCGCCGCGAGCCAGTTAAGTTTGTAGCCGTATTTTTCGGAGCCGACGGACTGGCCGTTCGGGACATAAAGATTCACGACGCGGACGCCGTCGATGGTCGTGGCCAGTATTCTGCGCTGTGGGTCGTCGAAACCCGGAAAATCGGTGACCGGATCAGCAGGCGGAACGCGGCTGATTACGGCCACGCCATTGTAGGTCTTCTGTCCGTTTGCTATTGACGCATAACCAAGCTCGGCTAACGCATCGGTCGGGAACGCTTCGGTGGCCTGCTTGATCTCCTGCAACACCAGCACGTCCGGCCCGTTCGCCGCAAGCCACTCGAGCACATGTGGCAGCCGCACATTCATCGAGTTCACGTTCCACGTAGCGATCTTCATTCACGCAGGATGCCGCTTTTTCTGAGAAGGGCATCCATCTCGGGCTTGCGGCCGCGGAACGCAATGTAAGCCTGCATGATGTCGCGGCTGCCACCGATCTCCAGTATTTCGGCGCGGAAGCGCCGCGCAGTGTCGGGATCGAAAATGCCCGCCTTCTCAAACGCACTGAAGGCATCAGCCGCGAGGACTTCGGCCCATTTGTAGCTGTAATAGCCAGCTGCGTATCCGCCGGCGAATATGTGCGAGAAACTGTGCGGCAAACGGTTGTAGTCAGGGTGCGGAATCGGGGCCACTTCGTCGCGGACCTCGCACAGCGTTTCGAGAACGGCAGGGCCGCGCTGCGGGTCGAACTCGGTATGCAGCCGGAAATCGAATAATGCGAACTCGAGCTGACGCATCATCGCGAGCGCCGCACCTGCATGGCGGCTGTCGTCGAGGCGGTCAAACAGCGAGCGGGGCAGAGATTCACCGGTCGCAGAATTCGCAGAGCAGCGGGTCAGCACTTCGTAGTTCCAGGCAAAGTTCTCCATGAACTGGCTTGGCAACTCGACAGCGTCCCAGGGAACGCCGTTGATACCTGCGATGCTCGGATAGTCGATACGCGTCAAGAGGTGGTGCAACATGTGACCGAACTCATGGAAGAGGGTCACTACCTCCTCGTGGGTCAGCAAGGAGCGATGCGCGCTGTTGTTGTCAGGCGGGGGAAAGTTGCAGACCAGATAGCCAACGGGTAGCGTCGTGTCCCCGTTCAGGCTCTTGCGCACGACGCACTCGTCAATCCAGGCGCCGGTGCGTTTGCCGCTGCGAGCAAACAGGTCGGTGTAAAACCCGCCGATCAGAGCTCCGTCTTCATTCTTCACCGAGTAATAGCGCACGTCTTCGTGCCATGTCGTGACATCGTCCTGCACTTCGAGGCTGACGCCATAGAGGCGCGCAGCAAGTTCGAACAGCCCGTTTACCACGGTTCGCACGGGGAAGTACTGGCGCAGCTCCTCGTTGGATATCGAGTGCTTCTCCTGCTTCCACTTCTCGAGCCAATACGGACAATCCCACGGGGTCATGGTAATGCCGGCAAACTCGGAGAGTTCGGCAACGTCTCTTTCGGCTGCAGCCCGAGTCCGTCCTGCAAGCTCGTGCAGGAAATCAAGAACCTCCTGCGTCGATTCGGCCATCTTCGTGGCGAGCGAGTATTCGGCGTAATTACCGAAACCAATCAGTCGCGCCGCTTCGTGCCGCAGGGCGAGAATCGTGTGTATGTTCTCGCTGTTGTCCCAGTCGGCCTTATCGTGCTGATCAGAAGCGCGCGTTACCCACGCCTGATAAAAGGTCTCGCGCAGCCCACGCTTGTCTGCATGCCGCATCACGGCGTCGTATGTCGGGTAATCGAGCGTTAGCAGCCAGCCCTGCCGGTCCCTGCGGCGCGCTTCGGCGGCCGCGCGCAACAAGGCGTGCTGCGGCAGCCCGGCG
>CAMYMP010000152.1 GCA_947259435.1 uncultured Woeseiaceae bacterium | reverse complement strand
ACCGACTATGTGAAGCGTGGTGTCACACAAAGTGACGGTGATCCCGCGCTACAGCTGGGCGTTGAGTTGAGCTTCAAAAACGGCTTTTTCCTTGGCACGTGGGGCTCCACGGTCGACATCAGCAACGGGCCTGCGATACAGCGGGATTTGGAGGTCAATTACTACGCCGGCTATGCATTCGACGCGTCGGATTCCTGGCGAATCTCCGCAGGCGCGGTTGCCTACGAATACCCGGGGCAAACAGGGATCTTCGATTACAATTACCTGGAATATTCATTAGGTGGCAGTTTCGATGACCGCGTTTGGCTCGAGTTTGCCTATTCTCCGGACCTCTATAATAGCGGCGTCGCTACTACCAACATCGACCTGTACGCAGAGTGGCCTATTAGCAGCGTTTGGGCTATCGGCGGCGGCGCGGGCCATTACGACACGTCAAGTCTCGCCGGTAGTTCCTACCGGTACTGGCAACTAGGTGCAACTGCCTCATTGAAATGGGCGGCGATCGATCTGCGTGTTCACGATACCGACAAATGGGTTCCTATCGTCAGCACACCGGACCGCGCAAAATTTCGCGTCGTCCTTAAGATACAAATACCTTTCTAGTCGCTACGATCAGTCGCCGCAGCGTTGCAAAGATCCTGCGAAATTCAGCGCGTCACATGCATTGACCGATACTATCGATTCCGTATCCGTAACTTGCGAACGCTGCAAAATACTACTTATCATATCGGGCAAGATATCCGGTGCGACCGCAAGTAACAGAGCGACGACGCCAGTCACGTGTGCGGCGGCCAGTGAACTCCCCGATCGAAAATCGTAGCGATCGGTTGGCAACGCAACGAGAATACGATCGCCTGGAGCAAACAGCGTGTCGTTCAATTCACCGTCTGTCTGACCTTCGGTCGACGCTGCACCTACGCCGATCACACGCCGCATATTTGATGGAAAACCGCGCTGCAACTTGGCGCTGGCTGCTGCTGCGGCAACGACGACAATACCCGCATCAAGAGCCTTTTGAAGCAGTCGCTCCAGCAACGGGTCGTACGGTCCGGTCAAACTAAGGTTCAAAACGTGCGGCGGATCTTCCAGCACGGCATCAAGGGCCTTTGATAACGAGAACGAATCGCAAATCGCCGGTCTCTCGGCGCCGCCGCTCCAACACGAAACATACAACTCCAACGTCGCTTCCGGCGCAATACCCACTATCCCCAATGCATTGTTCGACCGCGCACCGATAACGCTGGCAATGGCAGTGCCATGATTTCGGTCTACGGGCTCGCCCTTGTTCGAAAATACTCGAATCCGTCCGATACGACCACGGAGGTCCTCATGATTCTTGTCAACGTTGCTGTCAATAATCGCGATGCGAACTCCGGCACCTAGCGTCGTTCGATGCGCCGCTGCGATGTCGAGAACATCCAGGCCATATTGCAGATTTGCGTAAGTATCATCGTAGCTATCCACCTCCGTTATGCCGGTCTCGAATCTCTGCAGTGGCTGCGCCGATTCTACGCGAGCATCGGCATTCAGTGTCGCGATGATGTTTTGCCGGTCGACGCCCTCCGGCACGCGATAAACGAAGCAGTAAACAGATAGGGACTGAATCGGCCAGTGCTCGATTTCTTTAAGGGAATATTCTGCTGCGACCGCGGCAGCGTCGCGCCGCACCTGCCGGGCTATCACGTAGCGTTTTCGATGCAAGTAAGGGGGCCCCAGCCCGGCACTCGCTGAGCCTGCAGAGCTGTTGTCAAAGGTGACCAGAATGTCTCGCGTCGGATCCGGTGCAGTCTCCACCGCAGCAACAGCTGCAAAGGAAACAAGAAAAACCGATAGCGCAAAATTGAGCTTTCTCATAGCACCTACCTCATCGGTAACTGGAGCGCTGTGAATCTTGCCGATTGTACTCCTTGTAACGCCTCCGCGTGTTCTTCGTACTCCTGCAAAACCTGCAACGAAGGTGCGGCGAGTCGCACGTGCACCTCGTAGATTCCGCTATCGTTGACAGTCCACTTGACCGCACCGCCAAGTTCCGCCGCGATTCTGCTACGTTCGGGATCGGAAACGTGTTCCTCAAACTGCAGCTCCAAGACGTAATCGATGCCTTCCGACGAGCCCGTCGATGTCGCCGTCAGAAATAATTGATTGCTTACGTCTGCGTCCTTCCCTGGATAAATCACCAGCACCAAAGTCACGGCGAGAACTGCAATGCCGGCCGCAACAGCAATCAAGCGCGATGAGACTGGCCGCGGCCGAGACTGTTGATCGAAGCCATTACCACTACCGCCGATAATATCCTCTCCCCTGGTCACCGGTATCATCGGCGTCAGTTCCAGACCGAGCACCGACGCATGCATTTTCGTGTGCACATCGAGATCGGCCTGGCAATCGCTACAGCCCTTTAGGTGTTCGCGGAGCGTCGCAGCAGCCGGGGCCGCCAGTGTTCCGTTCACATACCACGGAATATTTTCCCGGCTCTCATCACAGCACCGGTCTGGGGCAGGGTTAGTCATTCGTATTATCCTTTCGCCATTCTTCAGGAACGCCGCTCGCAGTAAGATGTTGCTTCATTTTTCTACGCGCGTGAAACATGCGTGTTTTAACTGTACCCACAGGTACGCCGATCGCGCTCGCCGTCTCTTCGCAAGACAGTCCCAGAAAATACACCAGCATTACCGTCAGCTTCTGCTTTGGCGGCAATGCGTCGATACCCTGGCGGACCCAGTCCTCGCGCTCAAACTGAATGTCACTTTCGCCGACAGCGGCGTCATCATCCTTAATCGAGACCAACTTCAGATTGCGCTTTCTTAGATGCGTCAGTGCCTGTCGATACGCGATGCCGAATATCCAGGTCGACACTCTCGACTCGCCTCGGAATCGTCCGGCATCCTTCCACACGGTCAGTAAGACGTCATTCGCCAATTCGTCGGCAGCCCCATGCGATCGCGTCATTCGGAACAAGAATGAAAACAGACGCGCGTGGTAATTTTCGAATAACTTTTCGAAAGCGCCACGATCGCTATCAGCGACGCCTCGCAAGAGCAGCACTTCCGCTGCGTTCTTATCGCTTCCCGACTTGCCTGCTTTGACCGGAGTCATATTTGCACCAGCGCTACACCTTGTGTCAGCGAATCAGCCTGCCTTTGTTTGTTAGTCGTTGATTGCAACACAGAGGTTCAATTCGGCGCCGAATGAACCTTTTGCTGTGACCGGGCCACCCACAGCAGGTATCGAGACAACCACCATGGTGAGCCTAAATTGAACTCGTCGCAATGCACCAACAATAAGATTGCCCTTGTTTTCTCACTACTTACGCTGTTTATGGCCTCCTGCACGGGTGGCGACGGCAGTGGTCTGCCACCAAGGCTTCCGCCAGGGGCGTTTGGCGCCAACTTCTCTGAAATTCAGGCGAATATATTCGTGCCTAACTGCGCGACAACCGGATGTCATCTCGGCGCCGGCGCGCCGCAAGGCTTGCGGCTTGATGACGCCAATAGCTACGGCATGCTTGTAGGCGTCCCCAGTTCCGAGTCCCCCTCGACATTGCGGGTGGCGCCCGGAGATCCTGACAACAGTTATCTGATTCAAAAGCTGGAAGGATCCGCTTCAGTCGGTGCGCAAATGCCACTGGGAGCGCCAGCGCTGGAACAGGCTTCCATCGATGCTGTTCGTCAGTGGATCAGTGACGGCGCAATCGACGACCGGATACCGTCGTCGAACCCGATCAAAGTTACTTCTCTCTCGCCTGTTCCCGGCACCGCGCTCACCGCCGCGCCCGCCAACATTGTAGCGATGTTTGATCGTGACCTTGATGTCTCGACAGTCAACACACTGACGTTCCTGCTCGAAGCTAGCGGTGGCGACGCAACGTTCGGCGACGGCAACGAATCGACCATCAGTGCGAACAACATTACGACGACTCCGACGAGCGCGACGTTGGACCTGACGAGCGTCACGCTGACGGACGATACTTATCGGGTTCGCCTGCTCGGCTCTGGTGCTTCCATCATCATGGATCTCGATGCCAATGCGCTTGACGGCGAATTCTCGGGAACATTTCCGTCCGGCGATGACGTCGCGGGCGGCGATTTCGAAGCGAGCTTTTCACTCGCAGTACCGGTCAGCGCCGCGACACTGGATGCACTGCAAGCCAGTGTATTTGCGCCGAGCTGCGCCGTGTCCGGATGCCACACTGGGCCGATCAGCAATTCCCTGCCCTCGGGCATGGACTTGAGCACGGCCGATGCCAGCTTCGCAAATCTTGTTGGCATAGCAAGTATCCAAAATCCGACCTTGCTCCGTGTCGCTGCCGGCGATCCGGACAACAGTTATCTGGTGCAGAAAATCGAAGGGACTGCGGCGAGCGGCTCGAGAATGCCGCTTGGCGGCGGAGTACTGGACCAGGCTTTGATTGACGACATCCGCGACTGGATCGCCAACGGAGCGAATCGCTAAATGAACATGAATATTTTCACAGGGATGCTTGCGGCGGCACTGGCGCTGGTCGCTAGCGGAGAATACGCGCAGGCAGAACCCTATCTGGCCGTGCAAAAAGGAATGCAGTGTTCAAACTGCCATAGCAGTCCTGCCGGCGGCGGTAAACGTACGGTGTATGGCAA
>CAMYMP010000151.1 GCA_947259435.1 uncultured Woeseiaceae bacterium | reverse complement strand
TCTCGAGTTGGCCGACAGGAAATCTTCGAGGTTGCCGGCGAAAACAACGTGCCCCGCCGTGGCGTTCATTGCCGCGTGAAACGCCTGCAGTCCGATTCGGTAGTTCTCCGCCTCGGGGCCCAAACGTCGCAAATCGCGCAACTGGGAAAGTGCGGTGGAGAACGGATATCGATGGCGGGCGAGCCGCGGCAACAGAAAGCGCCGGTAAGAAAAATAGATCAGCAAACTGGCAAGAACGAACGTCGAGACCATCAAACGAATACTCCGGCCCTTGATCGGAATCTGTTGCGGCTGACGATCTTCCTGCAGGTTAATCGATTCGTGGGCGTCCGGACTCGTAATTGGCCCAATCGAAAACGTCCACTCCGGAATAAAGACGGGAATCGTGTTTGCGTCACTCCCCGCCAGAAATTCGAGCTGAGGTATGGTTACTGATGTCAGCTCGCGCGGGGCGTTAAAGATCTGATAGTCGACGACAATGTGATAGTCAGCGCGACCGTCTGTTATCTCGAGGTGAGCCTCTGCGCGGGAGATTTCGAGCCATCGATTCAGTCGGCCAGATTTTGGCAGCGTCGACGTATCGAGCCGATTCGAGCCTGTGAGACCAAGGTGCATTTCGTGGCGAATTTTGTCGCCTATCGTGTATCCGAAATCTCTTGGTGTGCCGATTCGGATGTCCGCTATCGTCTGGGCGACAGCCGCATTTGGAGCAAGCAACGCGATCAGCACAGTCCAGAGGCATGAGCGAACGGCAGATTTAATTGGCCCGGTGCTATTACTCATAGAAGTATCGACTTACTGCCTCGGCTTCGAATTTGTCGATGACATAGAGCGGCCGCAAATCGTGTTCGGCCAGAACATGGACTAATTGCCTTCGATGTTCCCGGTGTTTCGCCTCGAAGCGCTTGGCCCAGGAGCGGCGCAGAAGGATCGTTCTTCGTGACCGGGTCTCGGGATCGAAAATACGGGCGATACCAAAGCCCGGGATCCGACTCTCCGCACTATCGACGAGGACGACCGGTACTACGGCATGTGCACAAAGCCTGTTCAAAATATTGCTTAACAATTGAAGTGGAAAGTAGTAGTCGGAAATCAGGAAAACCAGTGCGTGTGAGCCGGGAATCTGTTCTGCGCCTGCCAACAGCCCGGTTGCAGCTGCTCCGCTCGGTGTCCAGCGCCGCAGACGCTCGCAGACATGTTGGCCGGCGCCACGGGCCAGGCTGCGTGGCAATGAAAGTTCGTCGCGAGTGGCGGTATCACAAGCCGTAAATGCGAACGGATCGCCCACTCGATATGCTGAAAACGCTAGTGATTCGACGAACTCGATCAGCAAATCGAATTTGCTCGAATTCCCGACAAAACCTAGCGACGCGGATACATCGGCGAGCACATGAACAGGGACGACACTGCGTTGTTTGAATATACGAACGAGCAGTTGCCCATATGGATCTTTGAGCGATGCGCGGAGGTCGAATCGGCGCGGGTCGCCTGCATACAGTGGCGCGGTACCGTAGCCTTCGTAGCCACTACCGCGCTGAATACTTTGATGGCTGCCCGGATAGCACGATACAGCGCGCCAGGGAGCACGGTATTGAAACTCCGTCGCGCTCTCCATACTTTCGGTCCTTCACTTCCAATACGTATTCTGACTAGGGTGCGGCAACCGATTGCAGTATCTGGTCTGTCAATTCCTTCGCCAGTTCTCCCCGCCTCAGTTCGAAAGCCGGTCTGAAGAATACCCTGTGCGCCACGACCGCGAAAAACACGTCGTGAACGTCTGCAGGTAATACGCTATCGCGCCCATTCATCCAGGCAGCTACGCGCGCGGCTCGCAGCAGGTAACTCATTCCTCGCGGACTGATCCCTGCCTGTATCAATCTCGTCATGTCGATATCTGCAAGGGCGATCCCGAAAACACCCGGCTCCGAGGTCGCACGACAGAGATCGAGTGCGTACCGCTGAATTGCCTCGCTCGTATGGATATTGCCTTGAATGACCGTCGATATACCGTTCAAATCGCGGTAGTCGACTATTTGTGCCGGAAGTTGATTCAGCAGTTTTTCCGTATCGTGAAATCGCGTGTCGACCATTAGCTCCTGAAGCAATTTTGGATCTGTCGGCGATTCGACTTCGATTTCCATCAAGAAACGGTCGCGTGCGGCGGCCGGGACCTCAAACGTCTCTTCGCGTTCGACTCTGTTACGGTCGGCGACCACCTGCAGATGAGGAAAACGATGTTCGCGATTGAATGCCGAAACACTGCGCTCCGCCATGACCCTCAGCATCAATGAGTGCATCTGCGGGCGGGCGCGATTGATTTCGTTGAAAAAGAACGTTGCAAGTGATTCGCCGTGTTTGAGCAGCGGCCCTGGTGCGATTTTCGGCTTTCCATCTGCATCCACATACGTGTGGTAAACAAGGTCGCTCGGCATAAGGTCGACGGTGCCCTCGATACGCTCGTAACCACCGCCGAGTGTGCGCGCGACCGCGCGCAAAAGTGTCGTCTTGCCGACACCGACACTGCCCTCGAGAATGACGTGGCCGCGGGTGAACACCGCGATGCAGAGCAGGCGTATTGCCGCGTCCTGCCCGACCATCGCCGTCTTCACCGCTGCCTCAATCGCCAGTGCTTTAACTCGCCAGTCCGCTAATCGCCGATCCGCTTGTAAATTTACAGCCACGAAGTTCCTTGAACTTATTAACGACCCTTATTGATAATTATCGAGATTTTCTTTCCTGCGTATCGCAAAACTTGGCTGCGCTTTCTACGTGGGCTGACATGGTACTTGCGCTTTGCTAGCATGGTACTAGACTGATTTTAAGAGCCACCGCGGGAGCTGGCAGATACATGCGCTTAGTGGCTGTTACATTTTTCTTAAGTGCGTTTTGCTTGCCGTCTCCTGCACACGCAAACGACTTTCCGACTCAGGCTCGAGTGGAATACGTTTTGCGATGCATGGATTCCCGCGGCGGTCAAAAATACGAAAATTTGTATTCGTGCATATGCGTAATTGATAAGATAGCAGAGAAGTTCTCTTATGACGACTACGCAGAAGCGGAAGTATTCGCGCAATTGCGCTCCACACCTGGAGAGCGTGGAGGCGTATTTCGTGATCCAGATAAGGCGAGTTCACTGGTCCAGAAATTAACCGATGTCACCAAAGTTGCGGAAAACGCTTGCTTTGTGGCGTCAGAAGCAAAAACTGCCAAAAAGGATTAGAGGCACGGACGAAATATAAACGGCGATATTAATTGCTTTGAATGGAATACAAGGCAATGCTGCTTGCGGCAGCCTTACGCTTGATTGGGCGCGACCGCTCTAACATTTATAACAATTGATCGAGCACCGGAGGAGCGAAATGATGAAACGCTTAATAGCGGCAATTAGCATTACACTCGTGCTAGCGTTGCCGGGGATTTCGAGTGCCAACACTGAGCTGATGAAGCTCATGTCCAACCCAGATAACTGGGCAACCTGGGGCGGCGATTATGCCGGCACTCGATACAGCAAACTGAATCAGATCACCAGCGAAAACGTCGGCGATCTGCAGGTTGCTTGGACATTTTCGACCGGTGTTCTGCGTGGCCACGAAGGTGGGCCATTAGTCATCGGCGATACGCTGTACGTGCACACGCCATTCCCAAATAAGGTGTTTGCGATTGATCTGAATGATCAAAGCATCATCTGGCGATACGAGCCAAAACAGGATCCGGACACAATTCCAGTTATGTGCTGCGACACGGTTTACCGTGGTCTGGCGTATGGCGACGGAAAAATCTTCCTGCAACAGGCTGACACACACCTGGTGGCGCTGGATGCCAAATCAGGCAAGATGATTTGGCGTATCAAGAACGGTGATCCGAAATCCGGTAGCACCAATACCAATGCGCCGGTCGTTATTAAAGACAAAGTAATAACGGGTATCAGTGGCGGTGAGTTCGGAGTACAGGGTTTTCTGGCGGCATACAACACTAAGGACGGTTCGCTGGCATGGAAGGGATACAGCACCGGGCCGGACGATATGACGCTGATCGATCCGCGCAAGACCACGCATCTTGGTAAGCCGGTTGGAAAGAACTCTGGCACGAACACATGGAAAGGTGATCAGTGGAAAATCGGTGGCGGCACGACGTGGGGCTGGTACAGCTACGATCCGGACGTAAATCTTGTTTACTACGGCACCGGCAATCCGAGTACCTGGAATCCCGTGGTTCGCCCTGGAGATAACCGCTGGTCGATGACGATATTTGCCCGCGATCTGGACACGGGCATGGCCAAATGGGTCTACCAGATGACGCCCCATGATGAGTGGGACTACGACGGCATCAACGAGATGATCCTCGCGGACATTAAAGTCAAGGGCAAGGATCGCAAGGTCCTGGTGCACTTCGATCGTAATGGCTTCGCGTACACGCTCGATCGCATATCGGGCGAACTGCTCGTTGCCGAGAAGTACGACCCCGCAGTCAATTGGGCGACACATGTCGACATGGAGACGGGTCGGCCGAAGGTCGTTGCGAAGTACAGCACTCATCAGAATGGTGAAGACGTCAATACGAAGAACATCTGTCCGGCAGCGCTGGGCACCAAAGATCAGCAGCCTGCTGCGTTTTCGCC
>CAMYMP010000150.1 GCA_947259435.1 uncultured Woeseiaceae bacterium | reverse complement strand
GGCATTCAGCGACAGCTTTTTTCGCAAACGACTAATATGCGTGTCTACCGTTCGCGTCGATACGTCTTTGCTTTCAATTCCCCAGATCTCTTCGAGAATATGGTCGCGCGAGATCATCTTGCCTGCATTTCGAAACAAGAAAGCGGCAAGCGAGAATTCGCGATTCGTCAGCGGGATATTCTCACCGCGCAGCGATACCAGGCGCTTTTCAATGTTCATCTCATAGGGTGCTGTATCCAATGCACTCGCGGTGCTTTTCTGACCTGCTACGCGACGCAGGATCGCATTCACGCGCGCAACCAGTTCGTTTCTGCGCATCGGCTTCACGATATAGTCATCGGCGCCCGCTTCCAGCGCGCGAACTACGTTTTTTTCCGCGTCCTTGATTGTCGCGACAATTACCGGCGTGTTATCGCTAAACTCGTCGCGCAGTTTCTCGAGCGCCTCGATCCCGCTCATGTCCGGCAGCACCCAATCCAGCAGGTACAGATCGAAGCTGTCGCGACGCACGGCACGCAAAAAGCTCCGCGCATCGGCAAAGTCGTAGACTCGGCAACCCGCATCTTGTAACCAGAGGCCAGCAATCTCCGCCTGATCCGGATCATCTTCAAGGATCGCGACTCGCAATTGTTCTCCCAGTTGTCGCCGTGCACCGCGCGAGGCTGCCGATTGGTTGTCATAGTTTGGAGCAGCCAGCGACGCCATTATACCGCCTGAGCGGGACCTCTGGTCGTGCTGCTGCGGGCCTTATGTAGCGCCGCTTGGCGGAAAAGCGGACCAGTCGACTCAGGCGACGGTGACCTTGGTCACAAATCGCTCCAATTCGTCCACGAGAGCACTGATTTGGTCAGCCTGCTCTGATTTGGCGGCCTGCTCGAGTTTCTCGCCCAGGGACGACACTTCCTCCAGGCCGTACGCGGCGCCCGAGCCTAACAGATTGTGTCCGGTCAGCTGGATACTGGCGAAGTCTTTTTCGGTGAGAGCGACACGCAGGCGTTGGAGGTCGGTTTTGCGGCGCTCGAGGTATTGATTGAGCAGCCGGCGGGCGAATGGATCATCGACATTGATTGGACTATCTGCATCCTGTTTCATGGTCTGATCAGGTACATTGCTATCGTCATCCTTTCAACCCGCGGCTCTCAATGAAAAGAACGTTGACTATGCGCTAGTCGCCCAAGCCTATCTTCTTCTTCAGATCATTTTCCAGATCTTCAGCTTCTTCCTTCGCGGCTTCGAGCATGTCGCCACCCTCGTCTTTGGCGGCTTCGAGCATGTCGCCGCCTTCGCTTTTGGCAGCATTCAGCATATCACTGCCTTCCTCTTTGGCAGTGTCCAGCATATCACCGCCTTGCTCTTTGGCGGCTTCAAGCATGTCACTGCTACCAGCTTCCATTTCATTTGCAGTGTCGGCCGCCTCACTTTGTACGGCGTCGGCTGTGTCCACAACGCCTTTCTCCGTGCCCGATGTCGAGTCGCCTCGATCGCCACAACCGCTCACTACCAGAATTAATGCAAGCGGTAGGCTAAATGTGATTCTGTTCATAAGGTGTCTCCCAGTGATTCGTGTTGCACGGTTCTTTTTACGTCTACTTATTCTTGCGTAGATTCGCTAGCCAATGCTCCATTTGTTTGCCGGCCGCCTCGCGGCCACCGAGGCCGAAAGACAGGGCGAACGCAACAGCGACCGCGCCCAAAACCAGCCCAAACGCCAGATTGACGATGTCGTCCGCGATGCCCATTGCACGCAATCCCATTGCGAGAACCAGTCCCAGTATTGCGGCTCGCAGAATGCCCGCTAACGGTGTCGCGTCGTCGCCGCTGACTTTGATGACCGCAGTGTGCGCGAGTCCGGCAAGCCAGAATCCTGCCATCAGGATAACGCCACCTAGCAGGATCTGCCCGGTGAATTCGATCAGCGTTGATACGATTTCCGAAACCTGAACAAAGCCTAGTTGATTGGCGGCCTCCACGCTGGCAAACAAGATGATGAATATGCTTACGACTTTGCCAACAAATTTCGCCAACGAGAAATTGCTCTCGGCGACCGTGGCCAGGCCGAATTTTGCCGGCAGGCTGTTGACCCCCAGTCCGTCGAGCAAACTGGCAATCAGACCAGAGATGAATTTGGCCAGGACAACGGCGATGCTCAGGATGATTACCGCGGCAAATATGTCCGGAATCGCTGCCATAAATGCACCCAGCATCTCGGTTGCCGGAGCCGAGATTGCTTCAATCTGCAACGTGTTGAGTGCCGCGACCAGTGCCGGAACGAAAACGAAGATGAAAACCAGCAATCCGGCGAGTTGTGACAGGCTGACTTTGCCGGTTAGTCCTGCTTTTTCGCCCAGTTTGTCGAAGCCGACAGCGCCGAGAAGATTCTGCACGAGGTCACGCAGGATCTTGGCTACGAACCAGCCGACAAGGCCAATAAGGCCTGCGGCGAAGATATTCGGCAACATGGCGAGGATCTTGTCGACCATGCCCTGCACGGGAATCAGCAGGCCCTCCATCTGCAGCGTGCCGAGGATCGCCGGCAGGAATAACAGAATAATGAGCCAGTACAGCACGTCTCCGATGCTGTGGCTGACCGGTTTCATGTCAGCCTCTTTGCTGATTCTCTCGTCCAGAGTCGTCTTCGACAGCGCTGCGCTTATCAGTCCTCGCGCCAGGCTGGCCAGTACCCAAGCGAGTATTGCGAGTACGGCGGCAGCGAGCAGACTCGGGCCGAATTCGAAAACTTTGGTGACGAGCGCTTGCAGCGGCGCCGAGACGATTTCCAGATTCAGCACATTGAAGAACGCGATCAGTACGAGGAACATGACCAGCCAGAATACGCCGCTCGCCCCCCACGCTTCGGCATTGATTTCGTTGTCAGTGCTGCTGGCAATGCGCTCGTTCAGGCCTATTATCCTGAGCAGCCGACGTGTTCCAGCGCGTAGCAGAATCGCAATGAACCAGCCGACGACGAGGATACCGACTGCCCCGAGCAAGCTAGGCAAGGTGTTGCCGAGTGTGCCCTGTAGGTTTTCAAACATCGATTCGAGATTCATGACCGCATTCCCCTTGATTAGAGTGACAGCGGCACGCTGAGGTGCCGCTGTCGATTTGCCCTGCGAAGCGGGTCTTAGTAAGTCACCTTCGGCGGCAGCTTGGCGGCCTGCGAAATCCAGTCCTGGATTACTTTGACAGACGGCGTGCGCCGCACGAGATTTTTGTTTTCATTGACTTCAGCCATCGTGTTCGCAAGGTTCACTGCATTACGATGCTTCAGTTCCTTGACGGTATCCACGCCAGCGCATTCAAGAAGCTCGGCGTACTGGCTGGCAACGCCGTTGATGCGAAAAAGGTCGGCCATGTTGACGCACTTCAGTACGCGCACCTCACTGATGCCTGTCCTTTCAGCCAATGCACCACGTGCTCGCTTGTCGGCGCCAGCCTCGAGCAGGTCTTCGACTGTTCTGACACCGGCAGCGCGCAGCGCTTCGCCGAGTTTCGGGCCGATGCCCTCGATGCTTTCAATTTTCTTTGCCACGATTTATCTCCAATTAGGTGTTACGAGTTTCTTCGTTTTGCAGTGTAGAGCAGCGACGTTGGATTCCGTCTCACTGTCACAAATGTTCACAATCATTCTCATGACCGATGACATGATGATCTTCGAAATTCGAGTTCTACTTCAGGACAAATGTGACTTTGAGGTTGACTCGGTACTTGTCGACCTTGCCGTCCTTGACCGTCACTTTCATGTCCTTCACCCAGGCGCCTTCGATCTGGTCCAATGTCTTGTTCGCCTTTTCGATGGCTTTATCGATTGCCGTCTTGAAGTCTTTTCCGGACTCGGACGTGATTTCCGTAATGCGTGCCACGCTCATGTCGTTCTCCTTTTTGTCGGGCGACCAGTGTCGTTGCAGCCGGATTGCAGGACAATCGACATCGGATGAATGGCACAAATGTTTACAATTCGGCGTCGTCGGCCGCGAAGCATATTCGCGCTGACACGCCTGCCTGAATTAGGGAAATTACGAAAACAGCGGAATATTTCACCGATATGGGCATCTGGGCCCAAAATAGACTAGTATTACAACGGTTTAGGACGTACGACGCGTAACAAGAAAGGGGGCGGAGCCCCGAAAAGGCAGGAGCAGGAAATCATGCTTATTCTGACGCGACGCGCTGGTGAGACGGTCATGATCGGGAGCGATATAACGATCACCGTCCTGGGGGTCAAAGGGAATCAGGTACGCATCGGGATCAATGCCCCGAAAGACGTCGCTGTGCACCGCGAAGAGATCTACGAGCGAATTCAGAGCGAAAAAGCTTCGGGCGAAGGTGCAAAGGGCGGCGCGGGCGATTAGCGGCCAAAGGCTTTACCTCGAGTATCCCGATCAGTACTATGGCGCCCCCGGTCGATAGGCGGCGGGGACCACCCTATGGAGAGATGGCTGAGTGGTCGAAAGCGCTCCCCTGCTAAGGGAGTAAGGGCTAATACCCCTTCGAGGGTTCGAATCCCTCTCTCTCCGCCACAGCTTTTGCAAAAACAGACAATGCGCCCGTAGCTCAGCTGGATAGAGTACTCGGCTACGAACCGAGCGGTCGGGAGTTCGAATCTCTCCGGGCGCGCCAAAAAA
>CAMYMP010000149.1 GCA_947259435.1 uncultured Woeseiaceae bacterium | reverse complement strand
ACGACAAAATACTGTGACGAATCTCTTGACCAAGTACCAGTCGCGCGTCGGTGCCAATGCCGACCACATCTTCGTCGAATTCGAGCAGACCGTCACCGTTGCGGCGCAATACTTCCTGCTCCTGCAGTTTACGGATGAAATCGTGAAACAGGATCTTATTGAAGAAATCCGGCGAGTGCAGCCCATAAATCATCGACAATCGTTCTGCACTTAATTCGCACATGCGCTCCAGCTGGACCCGGGATAAGGTGCCCGAACCGTGTTGCACCAGAATTGCGATTACCAGATAAAATCGCTGCAGCATCGGCACCATCGCCTGGCCGAGCATGACCAGCTGATACTGGTGTGCAGATCCGGCAGGCGGCCGTTCCAGCAGTGTCTTGCCCTTGCCGCGCAGCAGCAACCCGCGATCTACGAGCGCATCGATGGCTGTTGTCGTGATCTCATTGACCTCATCGTCGTCCCATGGCAGACACAGCTCCTTCCGCATAAACGGGTAGATCAGGTTTACCAGGCGCTGCAGCTCAGCGTGTTCGAGCTTCCGACCCTGAATGAAACAGGAGGCAACCGACGCCGGTATGGCAAGCAGGTGCAGAATGTTATTGCGAAAGTAGGTCATGAGTACGGCCGTTCTTTCGGTCATGTGAATCACATCGCCCATGGGGTGTGAAGTGCGGCTGACGACCTGCAGCTTCTCGCCGTGTGCGATGATCCTATTCGCGTCCCAGTCCGGCACCGTGACAGACTCGGAATAGCGAAGGCGCTTGAGCAATTCGAGGCTCAGGTTTAGCTGGGACCGCAATTCCTCTGCCCCGATCTTCTGTTTGGGCGTCGCGAGCAGGACATAAGCAAGCAGGCTGATAGGCGTAACGGCCGCTGCCGCATTCACGCCGGTCATTATTTCCTGCCCGAGACTTTCGACGACCTCGCTCAGCCACTCCGGGCGTTCTCCATTTTCGTCAGTGAAGTCGCGCCAGTCAGGACGAATGCTGTCGAGCAATGCATCGAGCTCGATAGGCGTGCCGATATTGACGTACACGCGGCCGAAATTCTCCCACAACGATTTAACCGACCGAATCAATCCGAATAGCGATTCCTTCTGCTTCGCAGCCCCGCCAAGCTCGCTGATGAACGAGTCTCCTTCAATGAGCTTCTCGTAACCAAAATAGACCGGTACAAACACAATCGGACGCTTCGGGTCGAACACGTAGGAATTAACGGTCATTGCGAGCATGCCACCCTTCGGCGTCAGCAATCGTCCCGTGCGACTGCGACCTCCTTCAACGAAGTATTCGATCGAGTAACCGCGCGCGAGAATTTGGTACAGATACGCATCGAACACCGCGGCATACAAACGATTGCCTTTGAAGCTGCGTCGCAGGAAGAACGCGCCACCCCGGCGCAGAATGGGCCCAACGATCGGCATGTTGAGGTTTATGCCGGCCGCAATGTGCGGTAACTGCAGCCCTTCCTCGTAACAGATGTAACTCAGCAACAGGTAGTCGAAATGACTGCGGTGGCACGGCGCGTAGACGATGACCTTGTCTTTCGCAACATCGTGAAGCCGATCAACGTGGTTGAGTTCAATGCCGTCATAGATTCGGTTCCACAACCATCTGAGTATCCGCAGCAGCACACGAATCGTCGGATAAGAGATATCCGCCGCAATCTCCATGACGTACTTGTGGACTCTGCGTTCGGCAGCCGCCCGTTTCTCCGGGTCATTTCCTGCTTCGGCGGCAATCGCCCGCCTGACGCTCGGAGCGAGTTGTACCTGGCTGGCCAGTGTCCTGCGATGTGACAAATCCGGCCCGACTGTTGCCGCGCGGCGCTGGCGAAAATGTACGCGCAGAATTCGGTATACTTTGCGAAACGCGATCTGCGATTCGACGCCACTTTGAACAATTGAGCTCAACGCCAGTGCATGGCTAAATCGCAACAATGTGTTGCGTCCAAGCAAGAGGGTTGCAAAAAACTTCCGCGTCCGGCCCGCGACATCCCAGTTCTCAGCGAAAGCCTGTTTGAGGAGCGAGCGCTCCTTGTCTGGCGAGCGACCCCAATAGATCGCAACCGGGATCAGCAGCAGATCTTCGTTGTCAGCCTCTGCGACCTCCACGAGGCTCCGCAGGCGCTTTGAACCGGTGGCGGTCGGCCGGCGAAACAGGAAGCCGCTCATCGGCCGCAGCACAACGAAACTCCGGGAGAAACGCTGGCCGCAAAACTCCAACGCTTTACTCGGAGACGGCATGCCGTGCCGGGCGCAGGCACGTTCCAGCGCGAGGAGATCAGCCAGTCCGCCAGTCTCCAACACGTAACAGACGGCTGCCGTGCCATCGGCGATGAGCTCCGCCGGCAATTCAGGCTGAATTGCCGGGCGAGCCCAAACCGCGAACAGCTTTCCGGCCAACCAATAGAGCGGCTGGAGAATGATTCCCGCAATATTCATGGGAGATCAGTCTACCGAAAAGAACCCGTCGGCAGACCGTTGCTTTATTGGAATTATTGAGTTTGCTGAGCGCTGTGGCGCGCAGTGCGCAGCCACAGCGACTCCGCCATTTAATTGCCGACCGCGTCTTTGAGCGCAGCGTCAGCCTCGTCCTTCTTTTCCATCAGCGCGTCTTCGACGTCTTCGGCCTTGTCCATTGCGTCTTTCATGGTCTGATCCGCCATGTCACCGGCTTTGTCGGCCATGTCACCGGCTTTGTCGGCCATGTCACCGGCCATGTCACCGGCTTTGTCGGCCATGTCGCCAGCTTCGTCAGCGACGTCTTCTACGGACTCTTCAACCGCGTCAACGGCAGCGTCCATTTTCTCGCCGGCCGTTTCGTCGGAAGATCCGCCGCATCCGGCGAATGCCAACGCCACCAATATCAATACGTATCTCATGTTGTATCTCCCACGTGTGTAAATCACTTGTTAATCTGCTCGATGAATCGTTTCAAATAATAATTAATTTCATCGATGTTGGATGTTAGCCGATGATCACCATCGACTAAATGCAATGTCGCTCCGCACGAGCCAGCAAAGCGAATACTGTTTTGGACGGGCACAATATCATCATGCCATCCGTGCACAATGCAAATCGGCATATCCGGTGGCACGGGAGTAAGCTCCTCGTATCCTGGCATGTAATAGGCCGGAGCCAGCACGAATAGTCCTGCCGCGCGCAACTGGCCCGCCGCCGCAGTGGCCACGTGCCCGCCCATGCTCGACCCCACGAGGATCAGCGTATCGTCGATGCTTGCGCACTCCTGGAGCAGTTTCTGCACTCGCTCAGTCGGGTCGGCGATACCCTGGTAATCGATACTGTCGGCCGCACAGCCGAGTTCTCGCGCCAGCTCGGCCATGGCGCGAATTTTGGTGCCCCACGGCCCACTTTCCTGGCCGTGAGAAAAGATTACTGTCGTCATACGAGTATCCCGTCTCCAGTATCGCAAAGCTCTTCGATGTGCCGCACGAGTAGCCAGTCGCGATCCTGGCCCCAGGCCACGAAGCCGCCAAGTCGCATGGTGGGAACGCCCCAGCAACCCGACTCCATCATCGACTCACGGTTATTTTCGGCAACGCTTTGCCAGGCACCGTCCTGCATGGCCGTCAAAACGTCGGGCCAGAACAATCCTGTGCGTCCCGTCACTTTGCGCATGCCCTTGTCACTTGCTACATCGATGCCACACGCCCAGATAGCCTCGCCAGCGTTGAGGAGAAAATCCCGCTCGCGTTTTTCATTTCGCGCGTACAGGAGCACGGCCAGACACCGCTCGACTCCGCGGCCGATCGGATCGACGAAGTTGCCGTACGGCACATCCAAGCGACGTGCTTCGCGGCCTGTGTCAGTTGCGATGTATCGCAGCTTCGGCCGCGGAACCTGCAAGCCGCGCATGAGCATAGGCAGCACCGGACGGATCTGCAGTTCAAGGCCGAACGCATCGGCAATCGCAAACACGCGCCTGGCCGACAGGTACGAATAAGGGCTGCGAAATGAATAAAAGAATTCGAGTGGCGGCAGATCCTTTGCGGTGCTTGGCCGGGCGACGGGTAGCGTCGTTTGCATGGCCTGGCGAATGGCAGCCAGGCCCGTGTGCGTCACACCGTCGCGACGCACGCCAAGCGCATCAAGTCTTGCTGTCAGGTAGTGCAGGCGGTCGATACCCCAATACCATTCCCCTGCGTAATGCAGGGTCGCAGAATTGTAGTGCCCCAGTTCGACCAGCCGCTTCTGATTGTCGGCAAGCAGCTTGTCGCCGGCACCGTTGCGCATTGCGCCAGTAACGCGTCGCGCAACGCCCTCCGCATCCCCGCGCCAATACGATGTAATGGCTTCCAGCAGTTCGCCGTCGAAATCCGCCTTGTGCGCATCGGCCGCCAAGGCATCGATGAGTGCGCGGCGATACTCAACCGGCGGCGCCAGCCCTCGGTCAAGGAACGGCACGCCAAGCTCTGCGGCGAGGCGACGACAGTCCTCCTCGGCGTATGCGGCCATCATGCCGGAATGCGGGCGAAAGTCGTCGCCAGAGCAGGCCTGCGTCAGGTAGTAGCGCAATTCGATGTCGTAACTTGCCGCTAGACCGGGCAGATACCTGGCGAGCAGGTATGAATACGGGTCATCGAGTTCCAGGAAAGCTGAC
>CAMYMP010000148.1 GCA_947259435.1 uncultured Woeseiaceae bacterium | reverse complement strand
TCAGGCGTCAGAAAGGCAACGATCCTGGCACCTTTAACGGCGTCATTTGGCGCTTTGACGGTTAGCCCGTCTGCTGCGGCCCTGGCCCAGCTGCCACCGTCCGGCCGCAACCCGACGACCACATTGAAACCACTGTCCTTGAGATTCAGCGCATGGGCCCGGCCCTGGCTGCCGTAACCCAGAATTGTGACCTGCTGATCGCTCAGGCAAGACGTGTCAACATCGGCTTCCAAATACATCTGCATAGTAGTGTGTCCCCGGCAAGTTGCCGTTTTCGAGGGTTGAGTTTCTGCTAAATCAAAACCTGATAATCAAAAAAAACCCCACTATCCGGTGCGGATGCGGGGTTCGCGATTTCCTTCACCTGGATACGCGCTACCCGCCCTGTCTCCCGAGAAGAAGCAGTGCGAGCGGCAGAAGCACGAGAGCTACCCCTGATTCAACCACAGCTTGTATGCGCGTCGGATTCATAGCCGCGAATCATGTTGCAAGCTTGTTCTGATGTCAATACTCGAAATATCAGTTACTTGTGATACTGAGTGAACGGGATTCTGACTGCGGTACGGGGATTTGTGGGGCCCGGACTTATGTCGCTCTTGCGCTGGCGATCTGTGAGTCATATGTTATTCTTCCCCACGGGTACTAAGGGACCTGGACAAATATTATATTAATAAATGGTGGGGAAACCGGAGCTAAGTGGCACCGGAATGCCAACGACAAAAGAGAGAGAAATAAGGGTCCAAAAAATTCATCG
This sequence comes from uncultured Woeseiaceae bacterium, assembly GCA_947259435.1. The sequence goes on along the minus strand of CAMYMP010000148.1, from coordinate 3,889 downwards.
CCGCGGCGAAGGTGGAGAGGGCCGCGTGCGCATGCAGAGTCGCGATCAGTGCATTCTGTTTTTCTTGTGCATGTATTCAACGGATACGTTGCATCCCTCTCCTTAACTATTACTAAAACAATCGACCTTTGTAAGGAGCGTTCATGAAACCGTGCATAAGCAGCAGTCGGCGCATAGGCATTGCATTATTTGCAACTGGCTTAATTGCGGCATCCGGCAGCGTTGTAGCCCAGACTGTCGACCAGGTTCTGGAGGCCGAGAATCGCCGGCTGAATCTGGCTCAGCAATCCCAGGAACGAGTCAACAACATTGTTGAAGGGACTCGCTCGTTGGAAGACCAGTATCGGGCTATAAACAAAGAAACTGACGGTCTGAAGGTCTACAACCGCCTGATGACGGCTCAAACTAGCGGTCAAGACGCCGTGCTCGAGGACATTTCATTGTCGATGGATCAGGTTGACGTTATCAACCGCCAGATCTTTCCGCTGATGGAGCGCATGATCGACGGCCTCGAGCAGTCAGTGAGTCTTGACGTCCCATTCCTGATGGAAGAGCGCGCGGATCGCCTCGACAACCTGCGTGCGATCATGGAGCGCTCGGATGTCAGCGTGGCGGAGAAGTTCCGCAAGGTGATGGAGGCGTATCAGATTGAAAACGATTACGGAACTTCATCTGAGTTCTATACGCAATCATTGACTCTCGATGGTGCGACGCGCAGCTACAATATCCTGCGTATTGGCCGAATCGGGCTGTACTTTCAGTCTGACGACTCCAAGATCACCGGACGTTGGGACAATGACGCCCGTGAATGGGTAATGGATAACTCAGCGCGAAGTGATGTTCGAACTGGTCTGCGCATGGCGAAACAGCTAATTGCGCCGGAGTTGATCGTCATTCCAGTTGCAGCAGCAGCGGGGGGTAATTAAATGAAACGCTTATATCTCATAATTGCCGCCGGACTCTTGAGCCTTGGTGCGGGCGCGGCGAATGCACAAGATGCTGCGAGCATGGCCGAACTGCTGAAACTCATCGAACAGGGTCAGGCACGTGATTCGCAGGAAGCGCGACAGCGGGAGGCGCAGTTCACTCAACAGCGCAATCAGCAGCAAAACCTGCTGAACAGGGCGCGAGCCGAACGAACCCGCCAGGAAAACGAAAGTGCACGCCTCGAGCAACTGTTTCAGGATAATCAAACAAAGATTATCGCCGCGCGCGCAGCTCTGGATGAGCGCCTTGGCGCTCTCAAGGAGCTGTTCGGCGTCCTGCAGACCGTATCGGGCGATACGCAGGGCCGCTTTACCTCTTCTCTGACGAATCTGCAGTACCCGGATCGTGAGACGTTCCTTGTCCAGCTCGGCAGCAAGATGGCCAGTGCCACGGAGCTTGCCCAGATAGAGGATATCGAGCGCCTGTGGTTCGAATTGCAGCGAGAGATTTCGGAGTCAGGCAAGATCGTCCGCTTCAATCACCTCGTGACCAAAGCCAACGGTGAGCAGGAAGAAACGGAGGTTGTCCGCATCGGGTCGTTTAACCTGGTCTCGGAGAGTGGCTATCTCGAGCATGATCCGAACGAAGGCTCCATTAGCGAGTTGCAGCGCCAGCCGCCAGGCCGATTCTTGAGTTCTGCCGGAGACCTGTTCGATGCGGAGGCCGGTTATGTCGGTTTCGGTGTCGACGTTACGCGTGGCGGAATCCTCGGGTTGCTTGTCGAAACACCGACGCTCGGCGAGAAAGTCGATCAGGGCGGTATCGTGGGCTACAGTATCCTTGCACTCGGTGCCGTTGGCCTCTTGATCGCGATATGGCGTTTCATCGGACTCAGCACTGCCAGCCGCAAAGTATCGGCTCAGCTCAAGCGAGACACGGCGAGTACGGACAATCCGCTGGGCCGTGTACTTGCTGCTTACGACAGCAACAAGAGCGCGGATACCGAGACCATCGAGCTCAAGCTCAGCGAAGCGGCGCTCAAGGAAATGCCTGGGCTCACGAAGGGCCTGCTGTTCATCAAGGTCATTTCGGTGGTTGCACCCCTGATGGGCCTGCTCGGTACCGTTACCGGTATGATCAAGACCTTCCAGGTGATCACGCTCTATGGTGCCGGCGATCCGAAGATGATGGCTGGCGGTATTTCGCAAGCGCTCGTGACGACGGTTCTTGGCCTTGTGGTCGCAATACCCATGGTCCTGCTGCACACGGTTGTCAGCGGCCAAAGCCGCAAAGTCATTAACGTGATTCAATCGCAGAGTGCAGGCCTTATTGCTGAGCATTCCGAAAAGAACGGCTAGCGCCGTAAGGAGTCGCCATGCTTTGGCTGATTGACGCTATGGAAGCCGTCCGGGACTTCATGAGTCTCGGGGGGCCCGTGCTGCTCGCGATTGCGTTTACGATCCTCGTAATGTGGGTTCTCATTGTCGAGAGGCTGATCTTCTTCCGCACGGGAATGAAGGCCATGTCTCGTGATCTCTACGAACAGTGGGAAACCCGGGCCGAACGGCGTTCCTGGAATTCCGAGCAGATTCGCGAGCTGATGATTTCGCGATTCAGTATGGCGACAAACAAGGGCATCGCGATGATTCAGACGCTTGTCGCACTTTGTCCATTGTTCGGCCTGCTGGGCACCGTGACGGGCATGATCAAAGTGTTCGAAGTCATGGCCGTATCGGGGTCCGGTAACGTGCGGGCCATGGCCGCCGGCGTATCGCAGGCGACCGTGCCGACAATGGCAGGAATGGTCGGGGCACTCTCGGGCGTTCTGCTTGTCACAATACTTAGCCGCCGCGCGGCGCGTGAAGTGCAGTTCCTCGAGGACTCACTGACGATGGACCATTGAGGAGCTGCCATGCGTGATCATCACCTACTCGAGGTCGAGGAGGAGGAACAGAACGAAATCAACCTCACGCCGATGCTCGATGTTGTTTTCATCATGTTGATCTTCTTCATCGTGACCGCTTCCTTTATCAAGGAAGCGGGTCTCGATGTAAACCGCCCCGATGCACCTGTTACCGAGTCAAAGCCGGAGGAACAGAATATCCTTGTGGCGATCAATGCCAATGATGAGATCTGGATCGACCGACGCCTGATCGACCCACGCGCCGTTCGTGCGAACATTGAACGACTTCATGCCGAAAGTCCGCAGGGTTCTGTGGTGATTCAGGCTAACAGGAAGTCGACCAACAAGATGCTCGTAACGGTGATGGACGCTGCCCGGCAAGCCGGTGTCTACAACATTTCGATTGCGGACAATCGCAACTAAGGACTCAGGCAATGCGAAAGAAAAGAAATGCGATGGGGGCCGACGAGGAAGAGAATGAGATCAATCTGACGCCGATGCTCGACGTCGTGTTCATTATGCTTATTTTCTTCATCGTGACCGCATCTTTCATCAAGGAAGCCGGTATCGACGTAAATCGGCCGGACGCATTTACCGCGGACAAACAGGAAGATGCCGCCATCCTGATCGCAATCAGTGAAAACGACGAGATCTGGATTGACCGGCGCATGACGGACCCGCGCGCCGTGCGTGGCATGATTGAGCGCCTGCATGCTGAAAACCCCAAAGGCTCGATCGTCATACAGGCCGATAAGGAGTCCACCAACGATGCGCTCGTTGTCGTGATGGAAGCCGCAAAACAGGCGGGTGTCGCCAACGTCGCAATTGCGACGGCGACCCAGTAGGAAGCATTTGGATCGCGACCGAGGTCGCTGAGGAGAGCTGAAACATGATAGGCCGATACGCGTTTTCCGTTGTGATAGGTGTCATCGTCACATTGAGCCTGTTGTTTGTCATGCAGTTGCTGATCGCAAGCGGCAAATCGGCGCTTACGAAGCCGCGAGATCGAACGAAGCTCGAGTTTGTTCGCGTCAAGCGCAACGAGAACTTGAACGTCGA
>CAMYMP010000147.1 GCA_947259435.1 uncultured Woeseiaceae bacterium | reverse complement strand
ACCCAAAGCGGTCAGTCGGGTGACAATTAGCGTACCCTGCGCTTCGGGGTATCAGGTAGCAACCGATACACCGCTGTCACCTTGCCATCTTTCGCTGCACAAATGGCGCACAAATCGCCGTTGGCAAGTTTGATTAGTGCGTGTTCCCGCAGTGGCATCTTATTGCCTTTGCCATCGACGTAGGTTGCCGTCGTAACAGAGTTCTTTCCTGCGGACTGTTGGATGTACAACCTCCCTTCGGTCTTAACCTCGAGAGAATAACGGACGACATTGGTGCTCTTAACGTTCTTCGCCGACCCGATTTCCGCTTGTCGGGCCTTTTCTGCTGAATTTTCGATCGCTGCGCCCATTACTCGCTTGGGTCCTTTCATTGTGTCGTCGCTCTGGGAGATATTCGGATACGGGATGGGAATTGGCCCTCCCGGGGCTGGAGTCTTACAGACATCCGGAAACGCAATCGTTACGCCGTAGGAGCTTTTGTGGACAACGGACAGGTTATTGACGCCAACCGTTATCCCCGCCAACGACGCGCATGGCATCGCCAGGCCGATCATGATTGCAACAAAACGCATGTGCACCGCGATCATATTGATTCCTCCAATCAATGCTTGCCCGCCACCGCAGCAGTGAATACGACATCGGTTGAGCTGTTCAATGCAGTCTCTGCCGAGTCCTGCAGAATACTGATCACAAAACCGACAGCTACAACCTGCATGGCGACGTCATTCGATATGCCGAACAGGCCGCAGCTAAGCGGTATTAACAGCAGTGATCCGCCGGCAACGCCAGATGCTCCGCACGCAGACAATGCTGCAACAACACTGAGCAATAGCGCCGTAGGCAGGTCGACAGCGATACCCAAGGTGTGGGCGGCGGCGAGTGTCAACACAGTAATCGTAATCGCCGCACCGCCCATATTGATTGTCGCGCCGAGCGGGATCGAGACCGCGTAGGTGTCTTCTTCGAGGTCGAGGCGCTCGCACAGTGCCAGGTTAACGGGGATGTTTGCGGCGGAGCTGCGCGTAAAGAAAGCAGTGACTCCGCTTTCTCGAAGCGCGGCAAACACGATCGGATAGGGGTTTCTGCGCGTTTTGACCCAGACAATCAGAGGATTGATGACCAGCGCCATGATCAGCATGCTGCCGAGCAGCACCGACAAAATGCGAGCGTAGCCGCCCAGCACCGAAAGTCCTGACGAGGCCAGGTTGCCTGCAACCAGCCCGAAGATTCCGATCGGTGCGAGGCGAATCACGATTCGAACGATGTGCGTCACGGCATCGGCCGTATCAGCGAGCAAGCGACGCGTGGTGTCGGCCGCATGGTGCAGAAAAACACCGAGTAATACGCCCCACACGAGAATGCCGATGAAGTTGCCCGTCAGAATTGCGTTGACGGGATTGTCAACGAGCTTCAGCAAGAGATTTCCCAGAACCTCGGTGATGCCCTTTGGCGCGGAAGCGTCCACGTCAGTTACCTGCAGAGCAAGCGTTGTCGGGAACAGACTGCTCATCGTAACCGCCAGCAGTGCGGCGGCAATTGTGCCAATCAGATACATCGCGACAATCGGCCGCATCTGCGCTGTGTGGCTCTTGCGGCGATTCGCGATCGCTGACGCGACCAGCACCAGAACGAGCACGGGCGCCACGGCCTTGAGTGCCTGGACGAACAGGCTGCCCAGCAGCATTGAAGCTGCTGCAGCCTCGGTTGAGACTAGCGACAATGCGACGCCGGCGGCAATGCCGACCGCGATTTGCAGCACGAGACTGCCGCTCATGATTCGATTCAAAATACTGATACGACCGGCTCCTCCAGCAGTTCCCCATCGAGCCAGGCGCTGCTATTCCTGAATTCAAGGCGACCCTGGCCGAACCAGTTTGCGGCCTCAGGGTAGATTCTGTGCTCAACCGCCTGCACGCGGGCACACAGTTCATCGGCTGTCTCACTGAGATCGACCGCAAGCTTTCCCTGCAGGATACGCGGTCCGCCGTCGAGTTCGTCCGTGACGAAATGCACCGTACTACCATGCCAGCCTTCACCCGCATCGAGCACGCGCTGGTGGGTATTGAGACCCGGGTAGGCGGGCAAGAGCGCCGGGTGAATGTTCAGAATGCGACCTTCGTAGCGCCCGACAAACCAGGGGCTCAGAATCCGCATAAAACCCGCCAATACAAGTAATTTGGGCTGCCACTCGTCGAGCTTCGCCGCGACAGCGCGGTCAAATGTCTCGCGATCGACGTAATTGCCGTGCTCGATGCACGCGGTCGGAATACCGGCTTCCTGTGCGCGCACCAGGCCGTAAGCATCGGGCCGGTTGCTGAAGACCACGCAAAGATCCAGCTCGATTTCGCCAGACGCGGCGCAGTCAATGAAAGATTGCAGATTGGTGCCAGACCCGGAAATCAGAATAGCTGTCTTGCACCGTCGGTTGTTCAAAGATACCGGACCTGGCCGTCACCCGCGGCGACGTGTCCAATCTGCCAGGCTTCTTCGCCGAGTCCTTCTAACGTAGACAGCGCGGTGGCGACTTCGGTGTCATTGACGACAACGATCATTCCAACGCCGCAGTTGAATGTGCGGCGCATTTCAGCATTCTTTATGCTGCCGTGTTCGGCGAGCCAGTCGAATACAGGACCCTGTTGCCAGCTGGATGTGTCAACTACCGCGTGCACATTCTCTGGTAATACGCGCGGCAAGTTGTCGGTGATACCGCCGCCGGTTATGTGTGACAGACCCTTAATCGTTATCGATTGCATCAGTTTCAAAATGCTCCGGACATAGATTCGCGTTGGCTCGAGCAGCACCTCGCTCGCCGGGCGCCCGGCGATGCTGCCGTCGCCCGCAATGTCGAGAACTTTCCGAATCAGCGAATAGCCATTGGAATGCGGGCCGCTCGACGCGATTCCTATCAGCGCGTCGCCCAAGGCGATCGTGCCGCCATCGATCAGCTCGGACCGCTCGACGGCGCCGACACAGAACCCGGCTAGATCGTACTCGCCATCCTCGTACATGTCGGGCATTTCAGCGGTCTCGCCGCCAATCAGCGCAGCCCCCGCCTGCTGGCAGCCCTCGGCAATCCCGGCCACAACGGCGCTCGCGACGTCGACGTCGAGGCGCCCGCAGGCAAAGTAGTCCAGGAAGAACAGCGGTTCGGCGCCCTGCACCAGAACGTCGTTGGCGCACATGGCCACCAGGTCGATGCCAATGCTGTTGTGCTGCTGCAGGCGCTGCGCCAGCATTAGCTTGGTGCCGACTCCGTCTGTCCCCGACACGAGCACGGGTTCGCGATATTTATCAGGCGGCAGGGCAAACAGCCCGCCGAATCCGCCAAGACCCCCAAGGACCTCTGGTCGATGCGTTCTTCCGACGAGCGGCTTGATTCGGTCGACAAGCGCTGTGCCGGCGTCGATATCGACGCCGGTATCTTTGTAGGTCAGGGGCTTCATCGGCGATATAATAGTGCTTGGGCATCCATGGGGAAACCACCCTTGCTGAAATCTCTTTGGGCGATGCTGGTATTGGCACTCGTCGCATCGCCCGTATGGGCTGTGGAAGTAGCGTCGCTGTATACGGCGCAGGTCCCTCTCGATCAGGAGGAGGCGGACCCGCGTGCTCGTGCCTATGAATTGGCCCTTGCCGAGGTTCTGCTGCGCGTGTCGGGCTCGGAATTGAGCAGTGACGCGGAAATGCTCGAGTTGCTGTTTCCGGATCCAGCCTCCTACGTGGTGCAGTTTCGCCCGGGTGACGACGACACCCTGTGGGTGTCGTTTGACGGTGAAGCGATCGAGGACGTCCTGCGACGGTCGGGACAGACTGTCTGGGGTAGCGACCGGCCGCTGACGCTTGTCTGGCTGGCTGTGGACTGGGGACAGGGCGCACGCGAGATCATCGGTGCGGATGATCCGCAACGCCGCCGCGATGAGGCAAGATCCATCGACCGCAATCGATTGTTGCGCCAGCGCGTACTCGACATCGCAGAACGTCGCGGCTTACCGGTCGTCTTTCCGCTGCTAGACACCGTGGACCTGCAAAACATCAGTTTCAGCGACATCTGGGGCGGCTTCGACGAGGCGTTGATCGCGGCGTCACAGCGTTATCAGGCGAACTCGATTCTGGTTGGTCGAATCCGGGCAACATCGAGCCAGCGCAATCGCTGGAGTTTTTATTTCGGCGCCGAAGAGCGCAGCTGGAGCGGCGAACCCGAACTCGTCCTGGGCCTGGTCGCCGACTTGCTTGCCGATGAGTTTGCGATTAGCGGTGACGCAACGCTCGAGTCGATCCAGCTGACAATAGCGGGCATCGATACTGTGGAGGCCTACGGTGCCGTGCAGAATCTCTTGAGTGGTATTGCGCTTATTGAGAACTTCGCGATTACGGAGGTCGAGGGCGACCGAATCCGTTATCGTGTTAATGCGATCGGCGGTGTCGATCGGCTGGCCCGGGCATTGCGATTCAGCGGCCTTATCGAACAGAATGGATTTGACGGCGATCGGTTCGACGGGGTTTTGCTTGATCGATCGCTCGAGTTCTTCTATGGCCCCTGAATTAAAGAACAAGATGGACCTGAGCTGGATACCTAACGCCATATCGCTGTCGCGCATTCTCCTGATTGCGCCGATCATCATATTGTTCGTGAATAATGAGTTTGGCTGGGCGCTGGCC
>CAMYMP010000146.1 GCA_947259435.1 uncultured Woeseiaceae bacterium | reverse complement strand
AGTTACGACTGACCGCTTCTGGCCGAAAGCAGCCGTTGGCCTAGTGATAAACTCAACGACTGGTAATGACCCAAAGGCGACGTTGGTGGATGTGAGGATAGTTGCACTTCTAATGCTGTTTTCGATCGCGGCTGCTTGCTCGCAAGAAGATACAAGTCCGGGTGATTCTCTACCGATCGCAGAGGTTGCGCCGCCGCATTCTACATCGGCAACCTCCGTCGTACTGCTCGAACAAGAAAATACCACTCCAATTCATCAGCCTACGTGGAAGCAAGTTGATTCCGCGCTGCGTGCAATCGATCCAGAGACGAAATCGTATTTCATTTTGAGCGGGGAAGACGGTTACGTTCAAAGCGCTGGGGCCGCATCACGACTCACTGTCGAGTATCGTAAGTATGGACCGGATTCCTTTTCTCACTACCGACTAGGTAAAGAGCCGCTCATCGAAGAGATCGTGACACTAAGGTACAGCGGCGGCGATATTCGTGTGCGGGAAAGCGAGATCCTGACAATTGAGGATTGCCTGTCGATATTTAAATCTTACTTCGAACTCGGAACGGTGCCGGACGCGTACCATCTCAGACTACTCGACGAAACCTTCGAGTAGCCGATCGATTTAAAGGAGGGTGGCTCTCATCCTGATTCTGTTAACTCGACCCGATGGGCTCGAGGCCGAGCATTGATGCGGGAGTTGACATAAAAACCGTCGCAGTTCGACGACAACTGCGTGATGCACACGAACGAATCTGAGCAAGAATCCTGGCAGACTGGATGCATAAGAACAACAGCTGAGTTACGCGAATGACATCGTGATGACAATGAGCAGCTGAAGGAGCCAGGTCATGTTCAAAGTGCGTCAGATGGCCCCGTTAATGATCGGCTTGTTGCTTTCGTCAGCAGCCATTGCCGAAGAAGTCGAGCCCCCTGCCCCGGGGACCGATAGACAGCTTGTTATGCCCGCCCCTATCGACGAACTGCTCGCACGGTCCGGCTACGAAAGTCGCTGGCAGATCACCGACCCCATCGTGCCGGTCTACGAGACTACCGACTGGTCACAAAAGCTTGTTCAAATTGACTTTCAGGATTCGAGCGCACTCTCGCGAGTTGGCAGGCTGCGCAGCTTGTCACTTTTGACCCTGGCGGAAATCGGCCGGACGCAGGTGTTCCTCGGGGTCAATGACGATGGTCTTGTTGGACTGCATTTCAAGGCATTTGATCGCCGAGACCGTGAGCGTCACCTGGAGTTGCTCCGCATGTCCTACCTGAAAAATGACGCGACTCATCAAGGGCGCGGGCATTAGTCACTCGTCGACTGGTCAAACTGCTGCATCAGGATCGCTGCGCCGACGTAGAACAAAAGTGCTGTTGCGAGCACAAAGCTGAATCCGAACTCGATCGCGACCAGGGCCGCGAGAGCGGCGCTCACGACCGAGGCAAAGCCGTTTATGCCCCAGGCCCACGGGATAAAGTCCGGGGCACGATCCGCAAGTCGTTTCAGTCCGAGCGGAAACGGCATGCCCATGCAGAATGCCAGCGGGGCGATCAGCAGAATCGATATAGCTATTTTCGTTGCGTCCGCGAGCCCCATGAACTGTTGAAAGACTACCGGCAGCAAAAATATGTACGCGGCGGTGATAACGGCGATCACCGCGGTGACGGTCGTCACCGGTGCGCGGCGCTTTAGCCTGGCTGACATGGCGCTACCGATCCCTGCGAACACCAGGAAGCCGCTCAAGACCACCGCGACCGAATACAGCGGGTGACTCAGAAACAGTATGAACTTCTGGATGAACGCAATTTCGACAAACAGGAATGCGAGACCGAGCAGAAAAAAGTAGCTTCCCATGCGCGTCCCGGTCCCTGCAGGCCAGCTACGTTTGATGCGCGCAAGTGGTATCAATATCAATACAAACCCGGCCAATACTGCCTGTATCAACGTGGCAACCAGAATCAGGTAGCCCCATTCGATCAGTCCGGCTCCACCACGGTTGCGCAGTTCGATGACCTCGCGCAGCGAGTCCCATTTGAAAAAGTGAAAGAAGTACGGTCGGTCGTCCGTTGCAGGCTCGATGTGAAACTTGTAGCGTCTGAAATACTCATTTGCATCGCCGGCAAGAAGCGCGACAGCGCCATCGTGCAGATACGCTTGTTCGAGAAGGTTATAGCGGTTGGCCTCGCTCGCCACGATTCCCGGGAAATACGCGGTGTCGAACGAGCGTGCCTGCGCGAACTCACGAATTATTGCGATGTCGGCGGCCGAGAATTCGCCGTTTTTGACCAGCAGCGTGCTCGTATTCCAGCTGCGGATCATTGCGAGTCGTTGCTTTGGCTTCTCGACGCCTGACTCGCGTAACGCCTTGACAGCTGTCGCGAACAGCTTGAGGGCGTCGCGGGGCGGCAGTTTGAGCCAGCGCGTGATGGATAAGATGCCGCCGGGCTCGAGTATTTCTATATAGGCCTGCAGGCCTTCCACCGTGTAGAGGTAGCTCTCGTTCAAGGCCTGCACACCCGCACCGGATGCGCCGAAGGAATCGAGCAAACCGATTTGAATCAGGTCGTAATGCCTGTCAGTTTGCATCACAAATCCGCGAGCCTCGCGAGTGTGCACGCTGACACGCGGGTCATCGTACAGACGTCCTGAAAAGTCCGCATGGGCCTCACGCACAAGCTGCGTCACTTGGGGATTGAGCTCCACGGCGTCGACAGAGCTCGCGCCGTTGCGCAGGGCAAGCAGCACATCGGTCCCTGCGCCCGCGCCCAGCACAATCACCTCGGGAGAATCGAGCAGCTGATACGGTAGTGCCGCCGTGACATCGCCGAGATAGCCGAGCTTGTCGAGATCACCGTCGTAGCGCGTGATGGCGCTCATTGAATCGCCGTCGGTGAATATGGCCAGTTGTTCGGGCGGCACATGGCGCGTTCCCAGACTGAGCCCGGGCGCGTGACGGAACGGTACTGTCGGGCTGTCGACCACGCTCAGCAGTCCCAATGGACTTGACGATACGCTGAGCGTCTCGGCACCGACGACCTGCATGGCCTGATTCAGTCCCTTGTACTCGGACAAACGCAGGGTAAGCCACTGCTCGGGCATACCGAACGTGATAAACACGAGCCACACGAGCTGCAGCGCAGCAAGCGATCTACGTTCCCCCGATACCAGACCGACCAGCGCTGACGCGACAACCGCGAGACCGACAAGCATGAGCAGCGCGTTCTGCGGAAACATGGCGAACAAAGCAGCCATTATCAGCACGGCCCCGAGCCCCGCGCCCAACAAGTCGAAGAAGTAGATGCGGCTGATGTAGTCGCGACGACACGTGAAGGCGAGCCCGATGCAGCACGCTGCAAAAAAGAACGGCACGAAAAAGATCACGTAGATGAGGCTGAGGTGCACGAACTCCCGCCAGTCCCAGATAATCGCGAGCGCATTGAAGGACACGCGCTGGCCCACAATGAAACACACCAGCATCGCCACGCTGAACAACAATGCACCTACTGCAAAGGCGAGCTCGAAGCGCTGCTCGAGTTGCTTCCTGAAGAGCGCGATGAACGTGCCGCTGGCGCCATAGCCCAGCAGGGCAAGGCTGATGATCATGTACGCGAAGTGGTGCCACTGCACAATCGACAACACGCGCATGAGCAGGATTTCGTAGCCGATCGCGGCGGCCGACACGAATAGCGTTGCAACAAGCAGACGGTGCAAGGGCGTCAGTGTTCGCCGGTGAGTGGCACGAAGCGAACGGCGGCGATCTGCTTCGTGATGATCTCGTCGTGCTCTGTTTTCTCAATCAGGAGCAGCTGCTGCGTCATGAAGCGACCGCCAACCGGGATAACCATGCGCCCGCCAGGTTTGAGCTGATTGATCAGCGGTGGCGGCACATGGCTTGCTGCTGCGGTGACGACAATTGCATCGAATGGTGCGTGTTTCTCCCAACCGTAGTAGCCGTCGCCAAGCTGTGTCGTTACGTTACCGTAGCCGAGACGCTCGAGCCGTTCGCTCGCACTCTGAAATAGCGGCGCGACGATTTCGATCGTGTAAACGTGCCCGACGAGCTCAGCCAGGATTGCGGCCTGGTACGCAGATCCGGTGCCGATTTCAAGAACAATGTCGCCAACCTCGGGCTCGATCAGATCGGTCATCAGCGCAACAATATAGGGCTGCGAAATCGTCTGCCCATGTCCGATCGGTAGCGGCCGATTCTCGTATGCGAAGCGCTTCTCGCTCGAGGGAACGAACTTGTGACGTTCGACGGCCCCCATCGTCCTGATCACGGCGTTGCTGAACGCCCCATCGTCCGAGTCACGGGCCAGGCGCGCGTAGTACACAAGCTCTTCCATCAATGCCGCGCGCTGTTCCGTGTAGTAGTCCGCGTGAGCAAACCCAGCAAATAGCAACAGACTGAGTGCAACGTATCTCATGGCTCGACAAAGACCCATGAGCCGTAGCCTACGACATTGCGCCGATCGCCGGCGGTATCACCCGAGTTGCGCAGGTCGAGCGTATCAACCTTCATGCCGCGCCGCTTGGCCGCAATCAGCAGCCCACCGATTGGCGTCGCACCACAAGCTGTGTCGTGGTCGATACCGCGCACTTCGACATCTTCAATGGATTCTAGCGTTTCGCCGTCGACGGCGCGCGCCGGGTCATAGCTCAGATAGTG
>CAMYMP010000145.1 GCA_947259435.1 uncultured Woeseiaceae bacterium | reverse complement strand
ACGGCGTTTTTGCTTTGACGCGCACCCCGTCCGACCGGGGCGCCAGGTTCGTTTGCAGAACGCCGGGCCGCCGCTGGTCGAGTGTGTAGGCTGCATAGTCAACCAGTGCCGCCTCGTGAATACTGATATGGGTCCCGTTTTCCGTGCGCATCGTCACGGGCGTATGAACCAGCGACAGGTCCTCGACCGGCGTCGTGCGGTACAGATACTCGTAACGGTTCCAGCCGCGGCCTGGAATCCAGTACGCGACGGCATCCTCGGGGACGCGGAATTCGGTCAGCTCATCGACGATGTCGACCTCGCGGTAATTCGCCTGCTCGGGCACTTCATACCGGAATCCGAGGCCATCATCGTGCACTCGCGCACGCAGGGCGAAGCGCCGCTCCGGACCGTCGACGGATTCGAATTCAACCAGGAGTTCGTTGAAATGATCGCGGATCAGGCGACGCTCACCCCAGGGTTGTTCCCAGACTGAATCCGACGAGCGGCGTTCGGTACCAACCGTTTTCAATGACGCTTCGATCGGCGCATGATCTTTGAAACGAAGTCCGAGCCTCGAGGCAGCAATGAGCTTCTCATCGTCGAAGCTGACGTGGTAGGAAACACGCCCATCCGCATCCAGCTCGACCGCGAATGCGATTCGGCCATCGGGGGATCGGACCTCTGCGGCATGGGCGGGCATCGCAAGGATCAACGCAGCGCAAAATAATGCCGGGACATTGCTATTGTTCGTATTGGGCACTCGGACAATTGTAGCAACAGGAACATTTGAGGCGGACGCGATGCAAACGTATTCATGCCCGCGCGTGGCGCTAAATGACTAAAATTTAAGGCATAACAAGAGAAAGGACACACAGTGACACGAAACTTGCGCCGGTTGATTGCGACGATTGCGTTGGGCATTTACACGCCGTTTGCGCTGGCTGACTTCGGTGAATACCGGGGCCATGAAGTCGACGGGCAGACCCTGGTTGTGCAGACAGATCTCGGGGAACTGCGCGTAAGAGCGATAGACGATGCGGCGTTCGAAGTTCACTACATTGAAGAAGGCGTAAAGCAGTTGCCGTCGTTTGCACTGGCTGCAAATGCTCCCGACGTTAGCACGGCCGTCAGCGAAACCGCGCAGTCGCTCGCATTCGCGATCGACGGCTTGATCGCCGTGATCAACAAGTCGCCGGTGCGCATCGACTACGCGAGTCAGGGCGAAAACCTCGTCTCCGAGGAGCACGGCTACTTTGCGTATGAGACGGTGCGCGGCTTTCGTTTTCAGCTCGACGATGGCGAGAAGATCCTGGGTGGCGGCCAACGTGTGCTCGGCATGGACCGCCGCGGCCGGCGTATGCCACTTTACAACAAGGCGTCATACGGCTACGAGGCCGCAGACACAGATCAGATGTACTACGGCCTGCCGGCAGTACTCTCCTCCGATAAATACATGATCGTGTTCGACAACACGGCAAGTGGCTGGCTCGACATCGGCAGTACGGAACCCGACGTCCTGACGTTCGAGGCCGTCGGCGGCCGCACAGCCTACCTCGTCATCGCGGGCGACAGCTACCCTGGCCTGATTGAAAATTACACCGACGTCACGGGCAAGCAGCCCTTGCCGCCGCGCTGGGCTTTCGGTAACTACGCGTCTCGTTTTGGTTATCACTCGGAGAAAGAGACGCGCGATGTCGTCAAGCGATTCAAGCGTGCCGACATTCCACTCGATGCCATCATCCTGGATATCTACTGGTTCGGTCCCGACATCAAAGGCCACATGGGCAACCTCGACTGGGACCGTAACGCCTGGCCGACACCCGGGAAAATGATCCGCGACTTCGCCGACCAGGGCGTCAAGACCGTCGCAATCACCGAGCCATTCATACTCAGCACGTCTAATCGCTGGCAGGACGCCGTCGATAACGACGTCCTCGCCAGGAATCCGACCGGCCAGCCGCGCCGCTTCGATTTCTATTTCGGCAATACCGGCCTCATCGATGTTTTCGATGAAAACGCACGGCGGTGGTTCTGGCAGTTCTACGAAATGCTCTTCGAGCAGGGTACCGCCGCGACCTGGGGCGACCTCGGTGAGCCCGAAGTTCACCCTGGAGACTCACTGCACTGGTTGAGCGAGGCCGGGGTGCAAGCGACCGGCGACGAGATTCACAATGCCTACGGCCACGTTTGGGCGCAGCTGGTGTACGAGAAGCCCGTGGACTGGTGATGTCAGTCGCTCCTGGGGTGGGTTAAAACCGCAAATCGAGCTTAGCCTGCAGATGAGTATGTTTGGTCTCGCGTACAACCACTCCGACCTCGGTGGTTTCGCAGGCGGTGAGGTGTTCGACAAGGAACTGTACATTCGCTGGCTGCAGTACGGCGTCTTCCAGCCTGTCTATCGCCCGCACGCGCAGGAACACATTCCGGCCGAGCCGGTATTCCACGATCGCGAGACGCGCGACATCGTGCGCGACTACATCAAGCTGCGGTATCGACTTCTGCCGTATGTCTACACGCTGGCGTACGAGAACAGTACTTCAGGCATGCCATTGATGCGGCCATTATTCTTCGAAGACGAAGACAACCTCGACCTGATCGATGAAAAAGACGCGTATCTGTGGGGCGATGCGTTTCTTGTGGCTCCTGTATTGGATCCCGGCGTCAAGGCTGTCGACGTCGACCTGCCAAAAGGCGTGTGGTTCGATTTCTGGAACGGCACTCGCTATGAGGGCTCGCGGTCGACATCGATCCCGGTGACGCTCGAGACTATCCCGGTTCTCGTTCGCGCCGGGTCTTTCATTCCAATGATCGACGACATTGACACGACGCGCGATTATTCGAGCGAAAACCTGACTTTGCACTACTTTGCCGATACTTCCGTTACTGAGTCTGCCGGCCAAATGTACGACGACGACGGCAAGAGTCGCACGAGCATCGAAGACGGCAGTTACGAATTGCTGAAGTTTGACGCGCGGCATGTTGGTGATTCGTTGAGAATAGCGCTGCAACGCGACGCTGGCGACTACAAAGGCATGCCGGCACAGCGCGAGATCACGATTGTCGTGCACAACTGGGCGCGTCCGGTGAACTCCGTCGACGTCAATGGCTGGCAAATCCCCGTTACGAAACGCATGCCGCGCGAGGGTGCTGGGGCATTCGTCGATGCCGACGAAAAAACGCTGAACGTACGATTAAGTTGGCGCCAGCCCAACGTGATTCTGAATATAAACGAATCCACACAGGCGACCGTGACGGGCAAGCCCGTCGTGTACCAGGTGTTCACGCGCTTGTTCGGTAATAAGGTCAGTACGAACAAGCCATGGGGCACGATTGAGCAAAACGGCGTCGGCAAATTCAATGACTTTACAGATGCGGCGCTTGCCGGAATTCGCGAGCTTGGCGTAACGCACATCTGGTACACGGGTGTGCCGCACCATGCCGTCATTCGCGACTACACCGACTACGGCATCAGCGACGACGATCCCGATGTGGTCAAAGGCCGTGCCGGCTCGCCTTATGCCGTGAAGGACTATTACAACGTCAATCCGGACCTTGCTGTCGATCCCGCGAATCGGCTTGCGGAATTCGAGGCGCTGATCGAGCGCACGCACAAGCACGGGATGAAAGTCATCATCGATATCGTGCCGAACCACGTTGCTCGCGGATATGAGGCGATGTCACGCCCTGACGGTGTGGAGGACTTCGGCGCCAACGACGACACCTCGGTAGAATGGGCTCGCGACAATAACTTCTATTACGTCGTCGGCGAAGACTTCAGTGTGCCCGAGGCGCCCGAGGATTATCAGCCTCTCGGTGGCGACGATCATCCGCTCGCTGACGGCCACTTCGATGAGTCACCCGCAAAGTGGACCGGCAACGGCGCGCGCGCCGCGCGGCCCGGCTTCAGCGACTGGTTCGAAACGGTCAAGGTCAACTACGGTGTGCGTCCCGACGGCCGCTATGCGTTCGACGAGTTGCCTGACGACGCGAGCGAATGGTCGACCACCGAGCACGCCGCGTTCTGGGACGACAAGGACGTACCCGACAGCTGGAAGAAGTTCCGTGACATCGCGCTCTACTGGATCGCCAAAGGGGTCGACGGTTTCCGCTATGACATGGCCGAGATGGTGCCCGTCGAGTTCTGGAGTTACCTGAATTCGTCGATCAAAGCGGCCAATCCCGACGCTTTCCTGCTGGCCGAGGTCTACGATCCGGCGCTGTACCGCGACTACATCCAGCTCGGCCGCATGGACTACCTGTACGACAAGGTCGGCCTGTACGACACCTTGAAACCGATCATGCATGGCAAGCAGAGCACCGACGCGATCGCGCCGATCCACGCCGAGGTGCTCGATATCGAAGAGCACATGCTGCACTTTCTCGAGAATCACGACGAGCAGCGCATCGCGAGCCCCGATTTCGCGGGCGATGCGCGCAAAGGCAAGCCGGCGATGGTCGTGTCCGCGCTGATCAGCCGCTCGCCCACTATGCTCTATTTCGCCCAGGACGTCGGCGAGCCAGGCGACGGCGACGCCGGCTTCGGCGATCCGACGAGGACGTCGATCTTCGACTACTGGGGCGTTCCGTCGCATCAGCGATGGATGAATGGCGGCGCGTTCGATGGCGGCGCGCTGAGCGCAGAGGAAAAAGCGCTGCGGGACTTCTATGTGCGGCTAATGAATCTCAGCGCATCGCATCCGGCGCTGAACGGCGAGTATTTCGAGATTCACTCGTCGAATCGCGAACACAGTTCAGACTACGATGAACGTTTGTTCTCCTTCGTGCGCTGGAAGGGTGACGAGCGACTCGTTGTTGTCAGCAACTTCGACGCGACAAGATCTTACGAACTCAACCTCGTCGTGCCGGAAAGCATTATCGCGGCATGGGGTCTGGCGGACGGCCGATTTGCCCTGACAGAGCAACTGAACGGCCACAATGCCAGCGAAATAGTCGTCGAAAATGGCAGGGGTCAGTTCCGCCTCACACTGAAACCGTTGGAGTCCGTCGTCTTCGAGGTCGGCGACTCGCTTTTTTCGCGCAGCCTCGACGCCGCCATTTACATTGGCGACTGGCAAGGCTCGGGCGTGACCGGAACTCTCGTCTACTGGCAGGACGTCAGCTCCAAATTTCTGACCGAGAAGCGCCACGTCGAGATCTGGCTGCCGCCCGGTTACGACGAAGATCCGAATCGTCGCTACAGCGTCATTTACATGAGTGACGGCGAAAACCTGTTCGATCCGCGCATCGCCAATACCGGAATCGATTGGGGTGTCGATGAGGCGATGATGCGCGGGGCCGAACAAGGCCTGTTCGAGCCGGCCATCGTCGTCGCAACCTGGAGCACCGCAGAGCGCAGGGTCGAATACTCTCCCTGGCACGACGCACCGGAGTATGCGCGCTTTCTGATCGAGGAACTGATGCCTCGAGTCAACGCAGAATTTCGCACACTCACAGACAGAGACTCAACGTTTGTGATGGGTTCGTCGATGGGCGGACTGTTGTCTTATTATCTGGTCAAGAACCACCCCGATGTGTTCGCCGCTTGCGGTTGTGTCTCAACCGCTTTTCTCGTGTCCGAAGCGAGGTTGGCGCTGATCGACGAATCTGAGCGATCCGAGTTGGATAACACTCCATACATAGTCAAAGATATCGCGAACGGCGATACCGTGCCGGGTGGCGTACGCATGTTCTTCGACCACGGAACCGAGGGGCTCGATGCGGAATACGGGCCGCAGCATGTAGCGGTTCGGGACTGGCTGCTCGAGCAGGGTTTTGAAGAAGGCGGAGATTTCGTGATCCGCGTATACGACGGCGCCAACCATAACGAAGCGTCCTGGCGCGCGCGCCTCGACGATCAGCTCTTGTGGCTACTTGGTCGTGAGTAAAACGTGAAGACGATATTTCTGGGCAAGAGCGATCTGACTTCGTCGCGACTCGCATACGGCTGCATGCGCATTGCCGGGAACGGCGGCCGTGATGATCGAAATATAGGCAAACAGGCAATACTCGCGGCGATCGAAGCCGGCTACACGCTGTTTGATCATGCCGACATATACAGCGGCGGCACCTGTGAAGAACTTTTTGGCGAGGTTTTGCGAGAGTCACCACAGCTGCGCGAAGAAATACTCATTGCAAGCAAGTGCGGCATACGCTTTGCCGGCGATCCGAATGGCTCTGCCCCAGCGCGTTACGATTTCTCGCAGCACCATATCATCCATAGCGTTGAAGGTTCGCTGAGTCGGCTCGGCATCGAGCAGCTCGATTTGCTCATGCTGCATCGCCCGGACTATCTGATGCGTGCCGACGAGGTGGCCGAGGCATTCGCGTCACTTAAAGCATCAGACAAGGTCGCGCATTTCGGCGTCAGCAATTTCTCGGCGTCACAGTTCGATCTGCTGCAATCGGTACTTCCAGATCCACTGCTGGTGAATCAGGTTGAGATCAACATCCACAATGTCGATGCGCTGAGCAACGGCGTGCTGGACCAGTGCCAGCTGAAAGGCGTTACGCCGCAGGCCTGGTGTCCGATTGCCGGTATCGCCTATCCCGCCTGGGGTAATACGTTTTCGGCTGAGGACGAAGCCCGCATACGAGCAGAAGTTGACAGACAGTCAGAAAAGTACGGCGCCGAAGACTGGATCATTGCACTTGCGTGGCTGCTCAAACACCCCGCGATGATTTCACCCATTGTCGGTTCAACCAAACCGTCACGCATCGCGGCGGCGACGTCGGCACTCGACGTATCCTACAGCCGCGAAGACTGGTACCGGCTGCTCGAGGCGCGCAACGGCCGACCTGTGCCTTGAGACCTACGCCGCTTCCGCTTTCTTGAGAATGGCAAGCTGCTCCTTGTGCGGTCTGAAATTCAGCGCGCAGCCGGCGAGAAACCTGCCAATCCCTTTCAGATCATACTTGTTCGCCATCTCGTTGCCGGGG
>CAMYMP010000144.1 GCA_947259435.1 uncultured Woeseiaceae bacterium | reverse complement strand
CTCACTCAAGTGGCACGAGGACACCCGCAAGGCTATTGAGGGCGTTACGTCTCGCGGCTGGATCAACGTCGAGAACCAGGCGCCTATCATCAAGGGAATTAACGATGACTCTGATGCGCTCAGAGTGATGCAACGCGCCCTGTACCGGGTTGGCGTTGGGAACCATTACTTCTTCTGCGGTAGGGACATTATTGCGTACCGGCACTTCAACGTGCCGATCGAAACGGTATGGAACCTCCTCAACGAATCTCAGAAGGGACTGTCTGGCGTTGAAACACATGCGCGCCTGTCAATTACGCACTACAAGGGTAAGACCGAGGTGGCGGCTGTCACCAATCAACCAATTCCCGGTGTCCCGGGAACTGAGAACGGTGTGGTGATATTCAAGATTCTACGCAATGCGCTGGATGCCCCGGACCGCGGAAAAGTTTGTATCGTCGGACGTAATCCGGATGCTATCTGGTTTGATGATTACGAAGACCGAGTCATCTACGACGAAGCCGGCCTGTACGACTACACGCGAGTAGATAAGAAAACGATCGAGATCGAAGGATCCATTGATGTGGCTGTCGGAGCCTGAGGTCATTCGCAATGCGGGCAAAGTGTCAGACGCCGCGGCTGCCTATTTCGCAATCCACGATGTTGTCGCCGTGCCGTCGCGAGGACGGCAGGTGGACATTGGGCGCTGAACGATATCGCAGCTACTTGCTGCCGCACTTGATCTTGAGCGACGCAAAATCGTAGAGGTACGCCGGCGCCTCTGACGCTTTTTTGCCCACATTGCCGTTGCCGCTACCAGCGTTCGCATCGGATCTCATCCACGGGCCATATCGGATCTCACCGCCGACGTGATACGACGGCCGCACGGACCATCGGTACGTCTGGCATGCCTCCAGCTTGGCGGCGACGGTGTGAGACGGTCCCGGAATTTGTTCCCTCGAGTAAACCGGCCTGTGCAAATCGTAGATCTCTACATCGTAGTAAATATCCGATTCATCGATCCCGCTCGCCCACGCGGGGTCGGCATCGCCGCCGCGCAGGTTCAGTTCCCATGCAAGGGTCGGGCTCAGCGACTTGCTGCTGCCCTGCCACTTGTTCCTTTTGACGAGGCTTACGTTGTTGGATTTGACGGGTAGCAACGTGTGCTTCAGTGCAACCGAGTCGAATACCTCAGCCGCTATCTCGCGCCCGATGTAATGTCGCGCGAAGTTCGCGTAGTCCCGCCACACCGCGTTGTCGTTGTCAGTCCAGTTGCTCAGGGTGTCCCGATCCTGGTACTGAATCGCCCGTTCGTACACGTCCATTTCATCACCGCGGTGATGCATCGTCGCAATGGCCGTGGTGGTGATGATGGCTTCGTTGCCCTGCACGTCGATAGCGAGGTCTTTGATACTGACATAGAGGATCGCATCGGCATCACCTGGCACTGGCGTTGTCGGCGCAAACAGCTGCGGGTCCAGATTCGGTAACGTCCGTACCTCCGAATACACGTCCGCCGCAACTTTTTCATTGACGAGTTGTTGACTCGACGCCTCGGCAAGGTCTTCTGTAAGCGCATCCCGAAATTCCTGAATCTCGCGCTTGGTCGCACCCGCAATGCCACCGGCAATCATGCCAGGTAGTGTCAGGATCGGTATCGGCACACTGACGTTGACAGGGCCGACGTCTTTTCGAACCGTACCCGCTGTCGATCCCGACACCATGCCCTCATAAAGGCCCTTGGTGGCTTTCTGATAACTACCGCTGACCGCCTGGTTGGTGGGACTCTCGCCCGGCATGATGACAACCTTCCTGATGGATGCCCTGAGGGCCTCGGACATCGGCGCGCTCGCAGCGGGCGTTGGTGAAACGGTTGTCGGCTTCGTCGTGCTCGATGGTGGATCTGGAACACCCTGGGCTTGAATAACCAGGTTCGGCGAGACCGCTACCGCAACGCAGAGCAGAAGCAGCGCTGCCCTGCCAATCAACGTACGGCTTGAACCGCGGTAGTGTTCCCGAACATGCATACCACGCCCTTTGCGAGAGCAGAAAAACTGAGACTGGTGCCGATTGTGACATGCCTGGCGGAGGAAGGTTCCGGGAGGCTTGTGGCCAGCTCTTCGCAGGCAGATTGGGGTGTTGTCGACAAGCTTGGGTCCGAGGGCAAACTCAAGCGCGTAGCGTATGCAGATCGCGTTTTCTTCGTCAGGCGGTTCCCAAAGAAGACAAACGTGCCTTGCTGCGAATGAGACCTGACACATTATGTGATTGAATTCGTGGAAGTCCGCAACGGGCACCGCTAGGCTCGGTCGTCATGATTCTTCTGCGCGTCATATTTGTTGCGCAGCTGGTGCTGATGCTACCGGCGTTTGCGTTCCTGCTCGTGACGCCAGTCCACCTCGGCACCGTCGCCATCTACTTCTATCTGTTGCCTGTTGGTTTCGTCGCTGCGCTGTATGCGTTGTGGCAGTTCATCAGGCATTCGGCCCGAAGACGGTTAGCCGCGGCGACCGTCGCAACGCCTGTTTTCTGCCTGGGCGCGCCTGTTGGTGTGTACTCGCTAAATGGTGGGCCCGTGGCGCCTGCCGTCCTCGTCGCGGGCGTGGTAGCGCTGGTCCTGATCGCCGCGCTGGTGCTGCTGGGAACGACCGATCATTGGCGTGGAACAGGCCTATTCGCGAACAAGGGTCTCAATCTGGGCTGTCTTATCGCGCTTTGCGTGTTGCTGCTGATGCTCTGGTTTCCGATTATTGCCGGGCTCGCCGCCAGCGATTCCATTTCGCTACCGGCTGATATGGGTGAGCGCAACCGGATCATTCGCGTGGCCGCCCTGTATTTCATTGCCGTTGCCATACCCGCACTGTGTCTTTCGTTGTTTACTCTGCTCTATGCTCCCGTTGGGTTGGTGCGTAACCGCGGTGGACGCGTGGTTCACCTGGGCCAACTGGTTATGGCGCTGGTATTACTGACGTCGCTAACTGCAACTACTTTTGCTATATCTGTTTTCCTGATTAATCCGGGTTAACGGACGCAAAAAGATTCTCCGCCGGGCGCCTCGATCAGCCCTACCCAAACGGTTTGTCGATGGATGGTGACAGGTCAGAAAACAGCCGCGGCCCATCGTCCGTCATATAGAGGCAATCCTCGAGGCGCACGCCGAACTCACCAAACAGGTAGATGCCCGGTTCATTGGAAAAACACATGCCTGCCGCAAGCGGTGTTTGTTCGCCGTGGACGAAATTCACGGGCTCATGACCGTCCATGCCGATACCGTGCCCGAGTCGGTGCGGCAGGCCCGGCGTCTTGTAGGCCGGTCCGTAGCCTTCTCTTTCATAGTACGCGCGTACGACATCATCGATTCGCCCCGCGGGTGTACCGACAGTCGCCGTTTCCAGCGCGAGTTCCTGACCGCGTTTAACCGTGTTCCAAACTTTGTGTTGCTTCTTGTCAGGCTCACCGAATACCCAGGTGCGGGAAATGTCCGACTTGTAGTCGTGCACCGCACAGCCGCAGTCCATCAATACGATGCCACCAGGTTTCAGCGTCTGCGGCTGCCCCGTCCCGTGTGGATAGGCGCTTGCTTCATTGAGCAGCACCATTGAGAACCCGGGCTCTCCACCGAGCTGCCGCGTTGCCTCGCTCATCATTGCCGATATGTCCGACGGCAGCATGGGTTTTTCGATATTCGCATGCACATGACGATAGGCGGCCATCGTGACATCGCTTGCGATCTGCATCAGCGCGATTTCTGCGGACGATTTGACCATGCGACAACCGCGCGTAATCGCTTTGCCGGATACGACGTCAAATCCGGGCGCTGCCTGCTGCAGTCCATCGACAATGAAATGCCTTACGGTTTCCTCGATCGCGATCCTGCCTTGCTTCAAGCCGCGATCCTTCAGAACGCCGGTAACCAGGGCAAACGGATTCTCATGTTCGTGCCATGTGCGTACGTCATCACCGAACGCCATGCTTTCGCGAACCGAGGGCTCTTCGAAATACGGCGTCACTATTGCGATCTCGCCTTCGGCCGGAATGATCGCTCCGGTGAATCGTTCCGATCGCCACCAACGCACGCCTGTGAAATACACCAGCGCCGAACCCGGCTCGATCACGAGCGCGTCGATGCCGGCGGTCTGCATGAATCGTTGCGCTTTCGCGACCCGGGACTTGCGTTCAGCCACCGATATCGGCACGGCGTGCCCGGTCATGTTCTGTAATTGATTCGACGCGCCGGCACCGTCTGCCATTGTCGGATGGGCGATGGCTGCGGAAACGCCGGCAGCAACCGACACTTTCAGGAAATCTCTTTTATTCACGCTCCATCTCCTCGAGATAATGCACTATATCGTGTGAGTCGGGCATCCAGAGTTCCTCACCATTCGGGGACGTGATCCGCAACACCGGGACCGTGGCGCTCCAAGTGTACACGCAAGTTGTTACACTTCGGCTACCGCAGCAAGATTGAGAAGGCACCGCAATGAAGCGCATCATTCCGTTCGCCACCCTGCTCGCTCTCTGTACTTTGCTCGCATCATGCACCGCACCCTCCGACGACAGTGCCGGCAATCCGCAGCAGACGCTCGACCTGTTTCTTCAGGGCGACTGGGTCGGCGAACCGACGTTTTTCGATCGCGCCGCCGAGCCCCGGCCAACGCTGCTGTTCATCCACGGCGGTGGCTGGGTCGTCGCCGACAGGCGGCCCGAGACCTGGGCCTATCCCTTCCTCGAACGTGGCTGGCACGTTGTCAGCATCCAGTACCGGCATGGCCCCGGCACGGCGCCCGTCGCCGTCGATGATGCAGTGTGCGCCCTCAACTGGGTCGTCAAGAATGCAGACACGTTGGGCTTCGATCGCGACAAGATCGTTGTTGCCGGCGTGTCCGCGGGCGGGCATCTTGCGCTGACGACGGGCACGCTCGGGTCGCGTCCGGGCCACGACTGCTATCCCGGTAACGACTTTCGCGTTCACTCCGTCATCAACTGGTTCGGCATTACGGATATCGAGGCCGTCGCGAATTTCCTGGACACGCTGGGCCACGATTTCGGCAACTATGCGCGGATCTGGATTGGCGACCAGTCCGTGGCCGAGATTTCGGCCGCGCACTCGCCGCTGCACCTGGTCCACGCCGACTCGCCACCTGTGCTCACGATACACGGCACGGACGATTCCGTGGTGCCGCACGACCAGGCCGTCGTGCTGCACGAGCGGCTCGACGAACTCGGGGTTCGCAACGAGCTCTTGTCGTTGCAAGGCGGCAAGCACGCCGGCTTCACCGACGCGCAGTTTCAGCAGGCGTTCGGCACGATTTTTTCGTTCGTCGAGGCAGAGGATTTGTAGGTGGCCGGCAGATTTGCATAAGACGGGGCGGTAATGAGTCCGCGTCTTACTTCGTCACCGGGCTAGTGGGTCATAATCTCGTAGACTCGAATACTCGCAATGAAAGGATTGTCCTGAGCGATCTTCTCTGCGTCATCAAGGCTCTCGGCATTGATGATCGAGTAGCCCGTGATGGAATCCATACCCATTGGCAGGTCCCGGGTTCCGCTAGGCGAGATTTCTCGCGCACCGCCATGGAAACCTCCGTTTTCCACGGTCTTGTCTGCGACCGATTCAAACCATTTCTTCCAGGCCGCCATGATTTCCGGCGTGGGTTTTTCGAATCCGAAATGCAGCAGCATGAATCTTTTCATTTCGCTTTCCTGTTGTGTTTCTTCTGTAATTCGCAATATAACTAATAGTCTAAAGACCATTACTGATTGTTCATATAACAAAGTGCACAGCACCGCCCACCTATTTCCCGATTTTGTCCCTCACGGCGTTCGCGAATCGTTCCCCGTCTCCGTACTCATGTGGCAACACGAGGGCTAGCCAAATGTCTTCGTCCGCAGAGGCTACCTGGTAGACGCTGTAATTCATCGCATCACCTTCTTGAATCAATGTCACCGAAACAATCTCGTCATTCGCAATGGAGTAGTAATCAATCGATCCATCGTCAGTTCGTTCATAGGCGATGACGCGGTAATTTGTCAGAATGCTACCGCCCTCTTTGATAGACAGGATT